>NZ_RAWT01000051.1:0-19781 GCF_003612005.1 Pyramidobacter sp. CG50-2 | reverse complement strand
CGCGTCCGCGGCGGCCGCGTCGCGCAGGATCTGCTCGATCATGAACTTCGTCCAGCCGTAGGGATTCGTGCAGCCGCCGGTCGGCATCTCCTCCGTGAACGGAACGGAGTTCGTCATCCCGTACACCGTGGCCGACGAGCTGAAGATGAAGCGCCTGCAGCCGTGCGCCGCCATCACTTCCAGCAGCGCCAGCGTCGTGTCCAGATTGTTGCGGTAGTAAAGCAGCGGCTTGGCCACCGATTCGCCCACCGCCTTCAGCCCCGCGAAGTGGATCACCGCGTCGAGATCGTGCTCCGCAAAAAGACGTTCCAGCGCCGCCGTGTCGGCCACGTCGATTTGGTAAAACGGCACGCGCACGCCCGTGATCCGTTCCAGCCGCTCGATCACCGAAGCCGAGCTGTTGCTCAGATCGTCGGCGATCACCACGCCGTGCCCCGCCGCGATCAGTTCGACCGCCGTATGCGACCCGATAAAACCGGCCCCGCCGGTAAGCAAAACGTTCATGGTCGTTCCCTCCAATAAAAGATTGCCAGCCGCCACACATCACGTAAATTTCGGCCGCTGCCATAAAATTATACACTGAAACAATTACGCGACGGCCGTTGCTTTTTTTCGTTGAGCAGAATACAATAATTATGTGATAATAATACACGTAAACACCAATAATAATGTGAGGGATGCTGCATATGGAACGAGTGATTTTAAAACAATTGCTGGAATGGAAGCATTCACCTTACCGTAAACCTTTAATCTTAAAAGGTGTTCGCCAAGTAGGCAAGACATGGATTCTCAAAGAATTTGGCACACGATACTATGAAAACGTTGCTTATTTCAATTTCGACGAGAACGAAGAATACAAACAGTTCTTTGAAACGACAAAGGACGTCGATCGTATCTTGCAAAATTTGATGCTGGCCAGCGGTCAGAAGATCACGCCTGAAAAGACCCTCGTCATTTTTGACGAGGTACAAGACTGCCCCAAGGTCATCAATTCCATGAAATATTTCTGCGAAAATGCACCGCGATACCACGTCGCCTGTGCCGGTTCTCTGCTGGGGATCGCCTTGGCCAAACCTTCATCGTTCCCCGTGGGCAAGGTCAATTTTATGCAGATTGATCCCATGACCTTTGCAGAGTTCCTGCTCGCCAACGACGACGAGAATTTAGCAAGGTATCTGGACAGTGTGAACATTATTGAGCCAATCCCCGACGCCTTCTTTAATCCTCTTTATGAAAAACTCAAAATGTACTACGTGACCGGCGGCATGCCAGAATCCGTTCTGATGTGGACAGAAGCGCGAGATGTATCCGCCATGCAGGAAGCCCTGTCCGGGATCATTGGCGCCTACGAGCGTGACTTTGCCAAACATCCTAATATCAACGAGTTTCCGAAGATCTCTATGATCTGGAAGTCTATACCGTCCCAGCTGGCGAGGGAAAACAAGAAATTCATCTACAAGGTCGTCAAAGAGGGCGCAAGAGCTCGTGAATACGAGGATGCCCTGCAATGGCTGGTAGATGCCCGTCTGGTGCACAAGGTCTATCGCAGTTCCGCCCCTGGCCTGCCTGTGGCTGCTTACGACGACCTCTCCGCCTTTAAGATTTATTTGGGCGATGTGGGACTGCTTCGCCGTCTTGCGCAGCTGGCTCCTACGGCCTTTGGCGAAGGCAATCGCCTGTTCACCGAGTTCAAAGGCGCACTGACCGAGAACTTTGTGCTTCAGACCCTGGTCACCCAGTTTGAAGTTGTTCCCCGGTATTGGAGCCGGAACAATCCTCCTTATGAGGTGGATTTCCTCATTCAAAGAGAAAACGACGTTTTCCCTGTAGAGGTCAAATCCGAGGCCAACACAGCCGGCAAGAACCTCAAGAAATTCAAGGAACTATTCCCGGATCAGGTGAAGCTCCGTGTGCGGTTCTCTCTGGATAATCTGAAACTGGACGATGATATGCTGAATATCCCGCTGTTCATGGCAGACCAAACGGATCGGCTGATTGGCTTGGCATTGGAGCAGCGCCAGAGCTCGTAGGCACAATGGGCTCTATGGAAAATCGTGGATGTTCAATGCCGCAGACGGAATGTATTTATCTGAATCGATACTTCGTTGTTTAAGCTCAGTTATTGAAAGCATTTTTTCCGAATCTTATGCCAAGCCCTCTTAAAGGTGTAGAGCAAGCCGTGGTCCCGCCAGCAGCGAATGCCGCCGCGGATTTTTCGGGGAAGCCAGGTTGCAGTCCGTCCGATCCTGAAAGAGCGGGAGGCGCGCAGAGCGCTCAGCTCTTCCCGCAAAACGCTTAACTCCCGCCGGTGCCGTCCGTTTTCATCGAACAACGCCTGTTGTTTCTGCTTTATCTGTGCGTGCTCAGCCCGCATCCGCGCGCATTCGGCTTTTGCCTGCGCGCACTCCGCCTTGAGGGGGTACACTTGAAGATGAAGGCTGGCGAGAATTCGATTGTAGAGGTCGGGCGCCTCCGTCATGCGCTGAAGCGCCTCCATTGGCAGCGCGTCGCTTCGCTGCCAGACGCCCCAGTGCCATTGCCCCACAATGTATCGGAGGATGGCTGCTTCGGCCGCCGGCGAAAAGGAACGCCCCTCGACGGCGCGGAGCATGTGATCGACGTTGAACAGGAACCCTGCGATGTTTTTTTCGGAGAAGGGCGTGGTCACCTGCGAATTTTCGCGCTGCCTGTAATGATAGTAAGACGCGCCGGCGTGGCTGACCCGACGGGCCAGCAGCAGACATTCAAAGTGAAATAAGTTATCCTCGTGGGGGAATGGATCGAGAAAGCGGAGATGGTGTTCCTCCATGAAGGCCCGGCGGGAGAGCATCATGTTGACCACTTCCGTGTACTTGCCGTTCTCGATCTGGGCGCGGAAATACTCCGCGCCCTCCCAGATCCCCACATAATCCTGACCGCGCTGATAGCGGAATTTTTGAGTCTTGCGGCTTTCGGCGAGGGCTTCGTTTTCAAAGAACACTTCGCTGTCGAAGAACAGCATGTCCAAATCGTCCCTGACCGCCTGACGGTAAAGCCGTTCCAGAGCGTTGATGTCGAGAAAATCGTCGCTGTCGATAAAGTAGAGATAGTTTCCGCGGGCGGCGTCCATACCGGCATTGCGGGTCGCCGAGATGCCTCTGTTCTCCTGACTGATTACTCTGAATCGGGAATCTCGGTCGGCGTATTCCCGCAGGATGGCGGGGGAGTCGTCGGTAGAGCCGTCGTTGACGCAGATAATTTCCATGTCCCTCATGGTCTGGTTGACGATGCTGTCGAGACATTGGCGCAAGTATTTCCCCGTGTTGTACACGGGAATGACGACCGATATCGCAGGAATTGGTTTCGGGGTGTTCATAGCTTTCTTATGATCCTTCCCTTAAATAAAAAAATAAGAACGTTTGCGGAGTGCAGGCAACAGAAACATAGTATCCGAAAAAGTTTAAAGAATTCGTGGGGGCGTTTGTCGGGCTTAGGCCTTTTCATGGCTGGCAGTCTAATCTCTGCCAAAAATGTCGCGAGTGTAAAGTTTTTCCCTGACGTCGTCAAGACTGCTGTCATAGCGATTGGCGATAATGACGTCGCTTTCGGCTTTGAATTTGCTCAGATCGTTCACGACAAGACTATTACAGAAACGCTCGCCGTCGCTCAGCGCCGGTTCGTAGAGAATCGTCGCAGCACCTTTCGACTGAATGCTTTCGACGACATCCTGGATCGCTCCGTGGCGAAAATTGTCGGAGCCCTGCTTCATTGCGAGGCGATATACGCCGACAGTCGTCTTTCTCTTTCCGCCTTGATCCGGAAAACTGTTGGCTTCGAGATACAATCCGACTTTTCGCAGAATTTGGCCGGCGATGAAATCTTTACGGGTTCCGTTCGATTCGACTACGGCCCGTATAAGTTTTTGTGGAATATCGCCGTAGTTCGCCAAAAGTTGCCGCGTATCCTTGGGCAGACAATAGCCTCCGTAACCGAAGGAGGGATTGTTGTAATGGGCGCCGATCCGAGGATCGCCACAGACACCCTCGATGATCCGCCTGGCATTCAGCCTCTGCATTTCCGCATACGTGTCCAGTTCGTTGAAAAAACTGACCCGCAGAGCCAGGTAAGTATTGGCAAAAAGCTTCACCGCTTCTGCCTCTGTGGAGTTCATGAACAGAATCTCTGCGTCTTTTTTGTTTGCGCATTCTCGAAGAAGCTCTGCGAAGATGCGGGCTTTTTCCGTAAGCTTTTCATCGCTTTCGTCAATGCCAATAATGATCCTCGAGGGATATAGATTGTCATAAAGCGCTTTTCCCTCGCGCAGGAACTCAGGGCAGAAGAAGACGGTTCCTTTTCCTGTCTTCTTGCGTACAGTTTCGGTGAAGCCGACGGGAACCGTTGATTTGATCACGATGCTCGCCGCCGGGTTGATTCCCATGACCTGCCCTATCACGCGTTCTACAGTGGAAGTGTCAAAGGAGTTCTGATCAGGATCGTAATCGGTGGGAGTCGCGATCACCACGAAATCTGCGTTTCCGTAAGCTGTGCTGGCATCCAGCGTCGCCGTTAGTTTCAGTCTTCCGGTTGCGAGACGGGCTTCGATCTCCTTATCGACAAAGGGAGACATCTTTTTGTTGATGAGGTCGACTTTTTCCGGCAGAACGTCAACGGCATAGACCTTGTGGCGCTGTGCCAGCAAAACTGCGATGCTCAACCCCACATAACCGATGCCGGCTACCGCGATGATCGGATCGTAACCGCTGCTCATTTTCTAGCGATTCTCCTTAAATATGACATATTTTAACAGTTGATCAATCTTTTGAAGTAGTCTATGGTCAGTTTGAGCCCTTCCTCAAGCCTCACGACAGGAGACCAGCCAAGTTCCCTCTTCGCCAGCGCGATATCGGGCCTTCTTTGACGCGGATCGTCGACCGGAAGCTCTTTAAAGGCCAGCCGGGACTGAGAGCCGGTCAAACGAATGACCGTTTCCGCAAGCTCCTTGATTGAGATTTCCTCAGGATTGCCTATGTTGACAGGTCCCGTAAAATCTCCTGGGCTGTTCATGAGAGCGTTCATGCCTGCAACCAAGTCGTCGACATAGCAGAAGCTCCTGCTCTGAGCCCCGCTGCCGTAGATCGTGATGTCCTCGCCTTTGAGAGCCTGCACGATGAAGTTGGAGACCACTCTGCCGTCGTCCATGCTCATGCGGGGCCCATAGGTGTTGAAGATACGTATCACCTTTATGTCCAGGCCGTACTGACGGCGATAGTCGAAGAACAAGGTTTCCGCCGCGCGCTTGCCCTCGTCGTAACAGGCGCGCGGCCCGACGGCGCTGACGCATCCCCGGTAGGACTCCGGCTGCGGACTGCAGTCCGGATCCCCGTAAACCTCCGACGTGGAAGCCTGCAAGACGCGGGCCCCCGTGGTTCTGGCAAGTTCAAGGACATTCAGCGCGCCCAGAAAGGACGTCTTCATCGTATAAACGGGATCTTTCTGGTACCAGCGCGGGCTGGCGGGGCAGGCGAGATTGTAAATTTGATCGCATTCCACGGATAGGGGCGAAATGACGTCGTGACAGAGAAATTCGAAATGCGGATGATGGAACAGATGGCGGATATTATCCTCCGAGCCGGTGAAGAGATTATCCGTACAGATGACATAATTCCCAAGCTTCAGCAAACGTTCGCATAAATGGGATCCGAGAAAACCGGCCCCTCCGGTGACGAGAACTCTTTTCTTTTTCACTGTGTTTCCTCCGTGACAGGCTCTAAAATGAGGTTGGAGCAGATCTGATGTCGTTTCTTAATTAAAAAAAACTGAACGTGCGGGCACTGCGTGGGAGGCAATCGCTCAGAGAACTATGTTGATACTTTTTATCAAGAATTAGGCCTTGTTTAAAAACCGTCAAATTGCCCAAATCGATTCAATCACTTAAACTTTCCAATGGAAACGATAAAGATATGAACTTAACCTCCAGCGAGTGGAATCGATTCAAGAGAATACTGCCGCCAGAACACTCGAAATCAGGTCAACATGGACGTCCGGCAAAATACGATAACCGCTGGATCATCAATGGGATTCTGTGGCTTGCCGGAAGTGGAGCGCCATGGCGAGAACTTCCGGAGCATTGCGACAAAAGGCAGACAGTCAGCGAATTTATTTCTCGCGCAGACGTAATGGAGTGATTACACGTCAGTCCATCCAAAGCGTACGCGCTATTCAAGAGATTTGTGGCATAAGGTGTTTGGGAGCCGATAAATAAAGGTCGCTGCGCAAAATATCGCTATATCGAATGCTAAAACAAGGTGCCATAACGCGCATTAAAGCGTTGTGGTGCCTCGTTCATGTCGGTATTATTTCGTTGCCAGCTTTATTTTCGTGTACAGTCGTTACACATCGTAACCGATGTACGATGGTATCGAGGTGCTCCTATTGTCACACGAGGAAAATACCTGACATAATTTGGTATTAATTAGACAACAAACACCAATATTCACTGTTTCTCTTGACTCATGTCAAAGCCTTTATTTGTTTTGAGAGATAAGTTTTTGCAATAGGATTGAAGTTACCGGCTCAAAATTCGAGAAATCCCCGCAAATTTCTCCATGCAGGTTATTATATCGATGTAGCATACTGCCGTACAGTTCGTTCAAACGTTCAGCCACATAGTACGCCGTTTGCTGCCGCAACGGCAGAGCGAGAACAAGATCGGCTGTACTGATAAAGCATCTCAAAGAACTGTAAACGTTGAAGTTCGTTTGAGGCGAGGTTACTATCGAATTTCTCCTGAGCCTGTATCTGTAAAAGTTCTTTTGGCGATGGGAAACTCGCTGCGCCTGCAGCATGCAGGAAAGAGTAAAAAATTCGTCTTCATAAGTCACATTTTCAGGGAAAAGAATTCTATGTTCTGTTAAAAATGTTCGCCGGATAAGCTGCAGCCAAGTTATTCCTCTGTAACAGTGATCTGCCTGCATGGCACAGAATAGTTCCTGTCCGTCTGCGACGCCTCCATATTCTCGAGGTCTTGTGAGACGGTAGTCAGTTTTAAACTGGGGAAAACGCTGCGCTAATTCGTTATTTTCATAGAGCGCATCTCCGTCGAAATAGAGGATGTCCAAATCATGCGCCTTTGCCTCACGATATAGATAGTTAAGGGCTTCGGGAGCCGCCAGCATGTCGTCGCTGTCCACAAAGCATATATACTCGCCTTGGGCTTGCCGGAGAGCATAGTTTCTGGTGGTTCCTAAGCCTTGATGCGATCGGTCGAAAATCTTTATGCGCCGATCTTTTTGGGCGTACATTTTGAGAATGTCATAAGAACCGTCTGTCGAGCCGTCGTTAACGCAGAGAACCTCCATAGATTCCATATTCTGATCCAGAATCGAATTAAGACACTCGGCGAGATATTGCTCCACGTTATAGGCAGGAACAATGACGGAAATCTTGTACAAAGTCTCTCTATCCGAGAATCGTTTGTTCCAAACAAAAACTTCATCTCGACGGTTTTGTTCTAGGAAAACGCGCTGATTGGCAAGACGAGTGTGAATTGTCTGAATGCCCTTCTCTTGTCTCAGGCTTGAATCTCTAAGCGCGGCGATAGCGTCTCTCTGTTCGGCTGAAACGGTGGAAACTTCCGTCAATTTGTCCAAGAGCTGCCACAGAATCTTTCGATTGGGTGTCGTGAAAATCCGACGATAAATGCGTCTCAGGATGCTTTTCAATGACGGCATTGGCATTCTTTCTTTAATCCTCCAGTTGAGAAATCAGGGCGTATCTGCCGTGCTTGCAGCGGCAGCCTCGGAACTCTCTGTTGAAGAGGCGGCTGTCAATTCGTCGGGAACAGTTGCATAATCATAGGCGGCGCTTTCCGGTACTGCCCGCAATCGTATGGAACTCTCGTCCGTCAAATATCGATATCCGATTTTTTGCAGTTTGTGCTCAGGATCCAGTCTTTCATACAATTCGGCCCTCTCGGCTCTGTCGCGACTCCGAATCATTTTCAGATGGTACAGGTTATACGGCAACAGCTCCAAATTTCTGATCTGGTCATAATGCCAGTGAATATGGTGTTCTTGAAACATCGTCGTGTCAAAAGTCATGTGCTCGGACAACGGGAAGAGGACGAATTTCTTTTTGGTATCCCAGACGCCGTCGACTCTGTAATGGCAGACGGAATCCCAAAGCTCGCAGACTTTCAGTCCCATACATGCTTTTTTCTCGCGACACTCTTTGCCCAAACGGCGCAGATTCTTCAAGAATCTGATTTCATAGCGTTCGTCGGCATCACAGCATAGAACGATATCTGCGCCTCTCTTGCGGGCTTCGTTGAGCAACGCGACCCGGTTACCCCTCTCATCCCAGTGAAATTCATCATGAGGCAAATTCCGCAGACATGAAATGACCTTGCGTTCTCTTTTGATAACGGCAGGAGTAGCGTCCGTCGAGCCGTCGTCCAGAACGACAAAGCCGTCGACATATTCTCGCAGATGGTCGAAGAATCCCTGCATGTGCAAAGCTTCGTTTCTGACGGCAATGACGGCATAAAGCGTTATACCCCCCCCCGTATTTATGAGGGTTTTTGTGCGCTTTATAGTTTGCCTTATCTTTCGGAGAGGAGCGGTGAGCCTCCAAGACTTTGAATGCATTATGCAGTCAAGCGCCTTATCCCGCTCGGAAAGCCGCGTTCGATATTCTTCTGACTGCCTATGAGCGTCTTCCAGTCGCGCTTGAACTTTGTATAGCTCATTCTGCATATATTTCAGGCCGTTATACCGTCCAATGAGTTCCCCGGTAAGCCAGCCGTAATGAGCGATCTCCAAACAATGCTTTCGCGTATCAATCTGACATGGGGCATTCTCATCAGCTTTCTCGAGCAGTCTGCTGATGGCTCTTTCAGCGCCATATCGCTCAGCTGCCATTTTCTTGAGTAGCGGCGCTTCACCGCAGGCCTGCGGATAAGCGCTGATAAGTTCCCTGGCAATAACGGTACTTTCAAGTTTGCGTCTGGTACTTCTTCCCGAGAAGTTATAGAACTCCTCCGCTTCAAGCGTGTCCAGGCGAACATACCCATTGCCGCCGAACTGATCATACACAAAAACGGGCAGCCCCATCCCCAGGCAGTATTGAACGGTTTTGCCTATGGTGATAACCGCATCGTATTGCGAGAGAATTTGAGGCGTTAACGCGCCATAGTTTGCCTGTCCGACACCCCAAAAATCCACTTCAATATCGGGAAGATGTTGAGGTAATTCGTTGATTTCCCTCGGCGGATGGTTAGACACCACGGCAATTTTCCTGAGCTGGGACGAAGGAGCGAAATCAAAATGAGCAAAGTTTTCCGGAAGCAGATTCTTGAATAAGAAAATCCCGTCCGAGGGAATGGCGAACCTCTGCTCCAGATTTTGTTTGGCTTCGCCCGATACGGCCGTCAACAGCGTGCAGTTCGCGTAAAAATCCATAGGCAATTCAAGAGGGTGTGTGCTTGACAGACAGCCTGAAATGATCTTGCTGTATTTCAACCCGCGTCCCGAAAGATAGGGCAGAATGGGGAAATGATAGGCAAAAACATATTCGTAATCAAGATCCAGCGGCAGCTCGTGAGCCTGAAGAACCGTCAGATTTCTCGTTTGACAGTATTCAACGATAAATGGTTCCACGACGACACTCGCGCAGTAACACCGGTATCCCTTTTTGTGAAAAAACTCAGCCAGTTCGCAGATGTGGAGCATTGAACCGTGGTAGCCATCGAAATAGTAGCCGGTAAAAAGAACGTTCATGTATGTATGTTCCTCAATCAAAAGAAGTGAGAATAGTGGCAAAAATGCCCTCCTGGGATAATTCATCAGCGTCAGCAGTAAACAGTTCTGGGCTTTTTCGACTTTATAGACGTTAGAATACTAATATTATACTAAATTCTTGACGGAACAGCTTAACATCAAGCGATCAACATCCCGGGCGAATCCGAATCAATCGGGTATACTCGACCGTTGCGTGATTTGCGTAATTCGCTTTGTGGACCTCTCTCAAAGTTTCTTGCCGTTCAATATTTCAGCCAAGAAACAGCAGGTGCTGTTGCTTATATTACAATCGCTGCTCTCATTTGTTTCAGCGACAATGTAGATTGGCCGGCGCTTTGTTTCCAGATAGGCTTTGGCCAGGTACTGACCAAGAATGCCAATGCAGAACAGCTGCACACCACCGATAAACAGAATGATGCAGGCCAGCGACGACCAGCCACCCACAGGGTCGCCGTAAATCACCGTTTTGCCGACAACAAGCAGAACCATTATAAAAGCCAACGCGCAGAACAGTAGACCCATCACCGAAGCAAGGGATAGCGGTGCCGTTGAAAAGGCCATGATACCCTGCAACGCGTATTTGAATAGCTTCCAGAACGACCACTTACTCGCGCCAGCAACTCGCTCCACGTTTTCATAAGGGATCCATCGTGTGCGGAATCCCACCCAGCCGAAAATCCCTTTGGAGAAACGGTTGTATTCTCCCATGGATAGGATAGCATTTGCCATCTTGCGGTTCATCATGTGGAAATCGCGCGCGCCATCCATGATGTCGGCATCGCTGAAGCGATTGATCAGCTTGTAAAAGCAATGAGCGAAAAAACTACGTACCGGGGGTTCACCGTGCCGGTCTGCTCACTGCGTGACGATGGAATCGTATTCACCTGACTGTAGCGATTCATACATCTGCGGCAACAGCGCGGGGGGCAGGTCGGCATCCATGAACACCACATAATCTCCCGAAGAATGCCTCAGTCCTGCCTAAATTGCCGCCTCTTTGCCGAAATTACGCGAAAATGAAACATAATGTATGCGCAAATCGTCTTTCGCTGCTCGGCGTAGCAGCTCCAGTGTGCTGTCTCGCGAGCCGTCATCTACGAAGACCAGTTCTATGTCCAGATCAAAATCTGCCAGCAGAGCGTCAACCGTCTTCTGCCCAGAATTGAGCATTGAGAAGAACATCAGCAGGCGGCGTAGAAAGTGAATGTTCAGGCAGAAAACGAATATAAAAATTTGTGATGCAAGCATGTTTGGGGGAGCCTTGAAGATATTTGCGATTTAGAAGCACAGTAGAATACCTCCTCAGTGAAGTCTATAGTGCAAAATGATGTGGATATTTGTGTGTAGTGTAAATGTAATAAGACGTAGCACTAGCGAGTAAAATCGTCCAGTGCATTTTCAATCTCTGTCAAAATCTGTTTACCCGTATAATTTTTATAAGCATCAGCTATGGCATTACAGACAATATCTTTGCTGACCCTCCCCAGATAGATGTTCTCAAGAGTCCTGTACCAGTCTCCCTGTTGACAGAGAAAGCCGTTTATGCCACTTCTGATTGCCCGGGTATATGTGTATGTAGGAGTTGCGCATGTTATCGTTCCGACAACACCTGCCTCGAAGAATTTTAATTCCGATTTGCAGTTTGTAAATTCATTGTCGATGAGCGGCACAATATTAACGTCTACTTCAGCAATAAGACGCTGAAGTTTAAGGAAATCCACAAGTGGTCTAAATTGGATTCGTCCGGCTTTGATAAAACCTTGCATATAGTCAGGAAAATCCATAAAGCCGACTACCAGAAGGTTTATGTCCTCATGAGCCTTCAACAAAGCGTGAATTTCCGTTGCGATACTTCGAAAGTCGTTGACGTGCGATGGGGAGCCGCTGAAGTAACCGATAAGGAACGGCTTTTGAGAACATATTTTCTTCTTCATGTCGAGGTATCTTTGCGACACGGCCAGCTGTTCCGCATTCAACGCGTTGTGGACCACGGCGTAGGGCTTGTGAAAGGTTTTACTGATTTTTTGTCCGAGGAAATTGTTGGTCGTGATGTATCCGTCGGCCTGTTGGGCTGCCAGTTGTACTCTGCCGAATGCGGAGAACCATGTGTCATAAAACGAATCATTATCTTCAAACACGTGAATCGTGCTTGTGACTGCGTATAAGTCAGCTAGACTATATACCATATCATCGATCTGACACAGTACCGGCTTATTTAGTTCCCGGGCTTTGTCGATTATCTCCTGAATATGAACGGTCCAATTGAGACGGCAAAGAACGATGAGCTGGACCTTATCAATATAATTCAGGATCGTTTCATATTCATATGAATAAAAGTAATGACATTTCCATCTTTTGCTTGCTTTGGTGTACTGGTAGGGGTTATAGCACAGATACCGGAATGTCGAGGTGTCTGCTCTTCTGTATATCTGCAGTGCTGTGGAATAACCATCTCTGATATCTCGCGCTAGTTCGAACACTCTCTCAGATAACGGCCTGATCCATGGTTCCGTATTTATCTTTTCCTGAAGGGGGGGGATGGTGTACATGGTCTATTCCCCTATGGGCTCGGTCATGTTCATGAAATTAACTACCTCGGATATGGTTGTGCTCCATGCTCGTGGAATTTGAGAATTCTTGTAATTTCTCTTTCTTTCTTCCATATTTGTGGACAGCTCAACAGCTTTTTCAAATGATTCCATGAAGTTGTCGAGGTTTGTAAGCTTTCCTAATATAATGTTGTCACACTCTTTTATTTCTGTTTTGTTTAGGCACTGATTGGTGATAACGACGCTGCCGCTGCATGCGGCATCATAGGGGGGATAACTGGGATGCGGAGTGTACATAAGGCAAAGAGCAAGGTCTACTGTTCGTAAAAAATCTGCGTATCTATCCCAAGACATTACGTCGTAAATTACTGGTTTGGTCCCTCCGGTAAATTGAATATTTTGGGGAATATTGGCGCCCACCATGCAGATTTCCCATTTGTCCATATCGAGGATGCCTTCTTTTATCGCGCGATCGAGTATAAGAATGCCCGTATGGAACAAGTTTCGGGGATTGTTGGGCCTTGCGTAAAAGAAGAGTTTGTAACATGTTTTTCGTTCTACTATGTTGGCATGATAGAGTGACTCGGGAAAGGCTGGCTCAAAACTGACTCCATGCTCGCAAATGTTGGGGCATGTGCTCTTGAAATAGTCCCATAGGTAGCGCGAATTAACAATGAAATCAATCGAAGGATCCTCCATGATTTGGCGACAGAATAGGTGAGCATCTCCATGAGGATAGAAGAACGTTTCGGCCTCTTGGATGATATAAAAGAATCTGGCGCGCTTTTGAATTTTCTTTATCGCCGCTGCGCTCCACCATGAGGTAGCGAGAAAGAGATCTTTATCGCTGACGTCAAGGGGCATTTCGCGGCCGGAGCCAAGCATATGTTCATAGTCCGTAAAGAATGTTACTTTCTCGGGCTTCTTCAGTCCCATAACATCTATGATATGATAATATGCTAGCGGCTCTACATCAGCGCAACGTGTGATAATACGAAGCTCCATATCATTTTTTGCACAGTAAGCCGTCGCAACTATCAAAGCGGTTGCCACTCCCCCCAAGAGTGAATCTTTGGAGATGCTGTCTGTAACAAGGTTCAATCTGTAATTTTGTCTTTGAACAGCAGTGATATGGATCGGTTCGGTCTGTTTAATCCAAGGTTCTATTATGGAAGGCAGAACTGCCGCTTCGGGATTATCGTGTCTGACAGATTTGCTTGCAGCACGGCGGAGTCGGTATTGACCTTGAAGGTAGCGGCACGCCTTTTTGATAAGGGCGATACATCCTTCATTTTTTAGTGTTCTCAGACTTTTTTGTAACAATGTGTGCATATAAAACCCTCCGTGTAGTACTCTAGCTAAAAACAATTCAGTATTTTTATCGAAAACTGGTATTACTTAGTAACTGCTCATGATCGCCTGTTTTAGATCGTGTGGGCAGTATGGGTCGCCGTTGGATACAACGTTGTCCCACTTTGTTTTAAAATAGAGGATGTCCTGCTGGTTAGGCAATGGAAGTTCCGCATCGCTTTCAAAAACAGCAAATGGAGTCCAGACAACGTGAATATCACTACTGTAGGCCTGAAGACAGAAATCGACTCCCCAGAGAGGACCAGCTTTTGCATCAATCTTGCTAAAAATACCGCGTGCTCCTTTGCCGATCATCATACATTCTTGGGAGACTGCCAAAACGTTACGAGCACAGCGTAGCCGCCCTTCATAGCCGGCATTTTGTGTCGTCGTATCTTGAAACAAACGATTGATGCCTTTTTCTACGTCAATCGTAATATCGACCTGCAAAACTGTGTTGTGGTTTGAGATAATTTTACCCCCCACGGCAGCAACGTCTTCGCGCTGGGCAAACATGAGCATTTCTTCGATCCATTGTGGCGTGAGCGGACTGACACTGGCATTAAGAAATACAATATATGAAAAGTCAAGTTGATTAATTAGCGTACCAGTAGCTGATTTGTCGATAAAACGAACATTATTCTTGCTTGGCAATGATTCTGAATACAAGGATGGAACAAGGATTTCATAGTTATAATATGTTGTATTAACAGTGATTGAGTTGATAGTCTTCCGTAGTTGTCCCAAATTTTTGATGGAGACTGGGATAACCGAAACTCGCGGCGTGTTCTTTAAGACGTAATGAATTCGGTACAATGTTTGAAACGGCGGAACACTTTCCACCGTTCCTAGGTACCCACAACGTGCGATATGATCGGCTACTGCATGCTTACCTGCATTAATAGCGTATGATTTGGAACTGATATGGGCGGATACTGACCTACGGTGTACTCGCCAGAAATAAAGCAACTGCGGGATGTGGACGACGTTCTTTGCCTGTTCGGCTAAACGCAGAACCATATCATGATCTTGGCTGCCGTCGTATTCTTTCCGATATTTCCCCGTCTTTTTTGAAAGTTCGCGACTGAAACAGGTAAAATGACAGATATAATTATGTGAACGTAATTCATCGATCGAAAAGCAGGGCTTAAAAGTGGGATTAAAAGCCTTTTTAATTTTTGTCTCAAATTTGATTTCATCTGTATAGATGAAATCAGCTCCGGTTTCGGTAATTGTTTTTGCGACTTGAAAGAGGGCAGAAGGATGAAGAATATCGTCATGATCAAGGAGGCCGATATAATTCCCAGTCGCCATGTCCAAGCAGACATTTGTATTTTCAGATATACCATTATTATCTATTTTTCTATAAATAATGCGTTTAGGATTTTGCACAATATATTCATTACAGATCCTTTTTACATTAGAGTGTTGTACGTCACTTGCATCCGCCAAGCAGAGTTCCCAATTGGGATAGGTTTGTTCTATAACAGATTCAATCATATCGCGCAAAAAGGCTTCAGGCGTGTTAAACAGTGGTACAAGTATGCTGAATCTAGTGCGATAAAGGTGAGCTTCCGCTCGTTCCTGCCGGAGAAATTTTTCATCCAATCTTAAAAGATTATGTTTTTTTCGTAAGTACTGAGAATCTGCTCTCAAACGACGCTTTATTTTGTGATATGTCTCTTGTGGTCCTTCAGTGATTAAGGCATAAGCAGCTTTTTGGGCGAGCTTCAAATATCGTCTAAAATATTCGACAGAGAACACTTGTTATATCTCCTGGTAGTTGATTATTGTAGTGATGTATTATCTAGCTACATCACTCATATGGTTTACATAAGTTGTGCTATTATCTTCAGATGATTTTTTAGAAATAAGGCGGATGGTGTAGGCATCTTTTGTGTTAGAATCACAGAGCATCGGTGACTTGCACAACACATCGATATGGAAAGGAAGATTCAAGAATGAAAGTATTTGTAACCGGAGTTGCTGGGCAATTAGGACACGATGTGATAGATGAACTTGCCAAGCGAGGGTATGAAGGAATAGGTAGTGATCTACATCTGAAAGACGGCATTTCGATGGACATTACGGACCCTGAATTAGTTTCTAAAACACTTATAGCAGTAAAACCTGATGTGGTGATACATTGTGCTGCATGGACAGCTGTTGACCTTGCTGAAGAAGCTGACAAAAAAGATTTAGTCATGAAGATTAATTCAATGGGTACACAATATATTGCGGATGCCTGCAATGTTTTGAACTCCAAAATGATATATCTCAGTACGGACTATGTATTTGATGGGCAGGGAACAAATCCTTGGCATCCTGACTGTAAGGACTACAGGCCCCTGAACGTGTATGGCGCCAGTAAGTTAGCTGGAGAACAGGCTGTGGCAAAAACGCTTGATAAATACTTTATTGTTCGTATCGCTTGGGTATTTGGGCGAAACGGTAAAAATTTCATCAAAACGATGCTGGAGGTGGGAAAAACGCACGATACTGTCCGTGTGGTAAACGATCAAATAGGCACACCCACATATACTTATGACCTTGCCCGCTTGTTGGTTGACATGGCCGAAACAGAAAAGTATGGATATTATCATGCCACTAACGAGGGCGGCTATATTTCATGGTATGACTTTACCAAGGAAATTTATCGTCAGGCTGGCTATAGCACTAAAGTAGTACCCGTTACTACGGCTGAATACGGACTTTCAAAGGCTGCCCGCCCATTTAACAGCCGACTTGATAAAAGTAAGTTGGCTGAACAGGGGTTTAAGCTTCTCCCGACATGGCAAGATGCGCTTAGTCGTTATTTAAAAGAGATTGAAGGAAGTTTTTAATCTCGTAGATTTCTGGGGAGCGCCGAAAGAATGCTGTCTCTTTCGGCGCTCTTTTGCGCTTATCGGTTAGAGTACATCTCCCGGTAGTAGTTCTGGTACTCTCCGCTAATGATATGTTGCCACCATGGCTTGTTGTTCAGGTACCATTGCACAGTCTGGTGAATGCCGTCGTCGAACTTTGTCTCCGGCAACCAGCCGAGTTCTCTGTGTATTTTTGTGGGATCGATGGCGTAACGGCGATCGTGTCCGGGACGGTCGGCGACGAAACGAATCAGGCTTTCCGGCTTGCCCAGCTCTTTCAGAACGGTTTTTACCACCTGAAGATTGGTGCGCTCGTTGTGGCCGCCGATGTTGTACACTTCGCCCTCGCGCCCTTTGCGGATAATCTGGTCGATGGCGCGACAGTGGTCGACGACATAGAGCCAATCGCGCACGTTTTCCCCCTTGCCGTACACGGGCAGCGGCCTGTCTGCCAGCGCTTGGGTGATGATCAGGGGAATCAATTTCTCGGGAAAATGGTAGGGACCGTAGTTATTGGAGCACCGCGAAATGGAAACGGGCAATCCGAAAGTGCGGTAATAGGCCAGTACCAGCAGATCGGCAGAGGCTTTTGAAGCGGAATAAGGACTGGATGTGTGCAGCGGCGTCATCTCCGTGAAGAAAAGGTCGGCTCGGTCAAGCGGCAGATCGCCGTACACTTCGTCGGTGGAAACTTGGTGATAGCGTTTAATGCTGTACTTCCGACAGGCATCCATCAATACCCCGGTTCCCAACACGTTTGTTTGCAGGAAAAGGCCAGGATCAAGAATGGACCGATCTACATGACTTTCTGCCGCAAAGTTAACGACGATATCGGGATGATGGTCTCGAAAAAGAGAATCAACCTGCTTGCGGTCGGCGATATTGCCTTTGACAAAAGTGAAATGCGGATTGTCCATCACGTCGGCCAACGTCTCCATATTGCCGGCGTAGGTGAGCGCGTCGTAGCAGATAATATGGTCTTCTGGGTGCTGCTTCAGTTCGAAATGCACGAAATTGCCGCCGATAAATCCGGCGCCGCCCGTGACGATAATATTCATTCTGTATTGCCTCCTCGATTACTTTTCGTAATAAAAACCAAGGGTATCGGCCACGTCCTTCAGCAGCGGCGCGGCGGCATCCTTTGCGGCGATGACTGGGTTCTCCACGCCGCGCCAGTCGATGGCGAGGTCGGGATCGTTCCAGAGAATGCTGCCCTCGCTTGCGGGAGCGTAAGGGTTGTCGGCCTTGTACAGAAATTCAACGTCGTCGGTAAGGGTTGCAAACGCGTGCCCGAAGCCTCTGGGGATAAGAAGCTGGCGTTTGTTGTCAGCGCTCAGTTCGACGCCGACCCATTTTTTGTACGTCGGCGAACCGAGGCGCAGATCGACGGCAACGTCCAGCACGGCGCCACGGCAACAGCGGACCAGTTTGGCCTGAGCGGCGGCGCCTTTTTGGAAATGGACGCCGCGCAGCGTGCCTTTACGGGCCGAATAGGACTGGTTGTCCTGAACAAACTCATAATGGAGGCCAGCGGCCTCCATCTCTCTTTGCGACCAGCTTTCCATGAACCAGCCGCGATGGTCGCCAAAGACTTTTGGTTCAACGATGTAGACGTCGAGGACGTCTGTTTTGATAAAGTCCATTTCGATTGAGATGGCTTTGCCGTTTTTGTCGAACTCGACGATGCCGAAACGCTGCGGATCGTCGACGTAGTAACTGAAAACCGTCGCGCCTTCCGTGCGGGCGGCGGCTTTGCGGAGCTGGGCGCCGAGTCCGTTGCCATAGAAAATATTGTCGCCCAAAACCATGGCGCAGCGCTCGCCGTGAATGAATTCTTCGCCGATCAAAAAGGCCTGCGCCAATCCCTCGGGGCGGGGCTGTTCGGCATAGGAAAGTGAAATGCCATACTTGGAACCGTCGCCGAGGAGCCGCTCGAAGTTCGGCAGATCCTGCGGGGTGGAAATGATCAGGATGTCGCGGATGCCGGCAAGCATCAGAGTCGACAAAGGGTAATAGATCATCGGTTTGTCGTAGACCGGCAAAAGCTGTTTCGATGTGACGAGCGTCAGCGGATAAAGGCGCGTGCCGGAACCTCCGGCGAGGATAATGCCTTTCATAAAAACTTTCAGCTCCTTAAACGAAAAGAAAGTGCCCTATTCTTCTGGCAAGAGTATTTTTTAATGTGTTCAGATGCAACAATGCCTGGATACGACGCCATTTAGACAGCGTTGGGATGTGACAATAGGCTTCGATCAGGCTGACCTGTTCGGCCGAGAGCCGTGATCGATACATGTCAAGGAAATTCTTGGCCTGTGCGTAGGTGATGTCAATGGCGTGATGGATTTTATCTGCGCGAAGCAAGCGCTGAAACTTGTACGAAAAGGTTCGCATGTCGCGGGCGCCGATGCTGTTGTCTCCGTGTTGGCGGTACAGAGCGGTCCTTTCAAACGTAAAGCCGATATGACCAAAGGCGGCGGCAATCAACATCAGCCACCAGTCGTGCATGACGCAGTAATCAGGCTCCCGCATGATGAGTTCGCTCAGCGCCCGGTTGTACATGCAGGCACAGCCAGGAAAGGTGTTCTGCACAAGAGCGTAATTGAGCGAAGTTCGCGCGAACTTGCTGCTCATGATCTGACGGTATGACGGATGGAGAACGCGAAGGTTCTGGTCGGTCACGGTCACGTCAGTGTGGACGAGCAGCGGCGCGCGTGAGCCGTATTGTGCTTCCATGCGGCGGATCGTGTCCAGTGTTACGGCGATCTTGTCGGGCAGCCAAAAGTCGTCTTGGTCGCAAAGCATTACATAATCGTCTTTGCATCGGGTCATCAGACTGAAAAAGTTATGTTTGGCGCTGCCGCTGTTCTGTGAGCGCCGGATCAGTTCGATTCTTCCGGGGTAACGTTGCCGATATTCTTCGACGATGGAACAGGTGCTGTCGGTGGAACAGTCATCGGAAATATAGATGTGAAAGTCCCGTATGGATTGCGCAAAGAGCGAAGCGAGCTGTTTGCTGAGGTATTTTTCGCCGTTCCATGTGGCCATTAAAACGGAAATCATAGCTGTCCCTTTTTTCCGTTCATGAACGCGGCGTACCGGGCGTGGGTCTCCGCGGGGGCGCCGTCGGCCCGGACGCGTCCGCCGTCGATCCAGATGGAGCGGTCGCAGAAGGCTTCGATCTGTCCCAGCGAGTGGGAAACGATGACGATAGTGGCGCCGCACTCCTTGATCTCGCGCAGGCG
>NZ_RAWT01000050.1:0-19788 GCF_003612005.1 Pyramidobacter sp. CG50-2 | reverse complement strand
ATCATCCTCGCTCAACTTGCATGTGTTAAGCACGCCGCCAGCGTTCGTCCTGAGCCAGGATCAAACTCTCCGTTGAATCCTTTATCCTTACCTGTTCCATCTTCTCGGATCGTTCCCGCTTGGCTTCTCTTCCTCGTCCTCTTCGGTTGTCAAGGGGCTGCACTGACGTTTGGCGATCCAATGTGAACCGCGTTTCGTTCAGTGCAAGGGAAATGATACACCCTGGAGCATTTTTTGTCTATATCTTCTTTTAGTTATGTTATTGGCTTATTTGTAATCTACAAAGCTTCATATCGCAAACGGCCCCGAACGATCAAATTCCACAGATCGCTGAAACGGCGCTCAATGCCTGCCGGCAACAGAAAAATCCCGAAAACGCCGGTTTTCGGGATTTTTCTGTTGCGCATTTTTTTCGGCTCAGTTTTTGCCGGTGAGTTCGTCCAATTCACCTGAGCGAATCGCCACGCGTTCGATGCCGCAGGCTCTGCCGTCCTCGTCGTCGATCTCAACGATCACGCCGTTCAGTCGCACGTCCTCCTGGGCAACTTCGAACTTAGCCGGCAAAGAGGTGAGAAACCGGGGCAAAACGCTTTCGTAGGTCATGCCGATGGAGCTGCGGAACGCGCCGGTCATGCCGACGTCGCTGATGTAGGCGGTGCCGCCGGGCAGGATTTCTTCGTCGGCCGTCTGGACGTGGGTATGGGTCCCGACCATGGCGGAAACCCTTCCGTCAAGGTACAGTCCCATGACGCGTTTTTCCGAGGTGGCTTCGGCGTGGAAATCGACGAAGACGGGAATGTCGTCGCCGAGTTTCGGCAGTACCTCGTCCATGGCGCGGAAGGGGCAGTCGGTGAGGGGCATGAAAACGCGTCCCTGGATGTTGACGACGCCCAGTCTTTTGCCGTTCCTGCCGGCAAGGATCGTCCAGCCGCGGCCGGGCACGCCCTGCGGGTAATTGAGGGGACGGAGGACGCGGCTCTCTTCATCCAGAAGAGGAAGAAACTCTTTTTTGTCCCAGATGTGGTTGCCCGAGGTGATGCCGTCTACGCCGGCGGCGAAAAATTCGTTCATGATCTTTTCGGTGAGGCCGCGGCCGGCGGCGCTGTTTTCGCCGTTGACGAGGACGAAATCGAAGGGGCCTTTCAGGCGGCGCAGCTTGGGCAGCATGGCGAAAAAGGCGTTTCGCCCGGGGCTGCCGACGACGTCGCCGACGAAGAGTATTCTCATGGGCGAAGCCTACTTGGCAAGGTCGGAGGCGCGGATCTCCTTGATGGCGGTGACCTTGATCTGGCCGGGATACTTCAGTTCTTCCTCGATCTTGCGGGCGATGTCGTAAGCCAGTTTGGCCACGGACGCCTCGTCGGGGACGCTGGGCGCGACCAGCACGCGGACTTCGCGTCCGGCCTGGATGGCGAAGGCCTTGCTGACGCCCTTGAAGCCGTTGGCCACGGTCTCGAGTTTTTCCAGACGTTTGACGTAGGCGTCGATGCTCTCGCGACGGGCGCCGGGGCGCGCTGCGCTGATGGCGTCGGCGGTGGCGACGATGACGTCGTAAATGCTCTTGACTTCCATGTCTTCGTGGTGCGAGCCGATGGCGTTGATGACTTCGGGCGGCTCGCCGTAACGTTTGGCGAGGTCGGCGCCGATCAGGGCGTGCGGGCCCTCGATCTTGAAATCGACGGCCTTGCCGATGTCGTGAAGCAGGCCGGCGCGACGGGCCAGTTCTTCGTTGACGCCCAGCTCGGAGGCGATCATGCCGGAGATGTACGCCACTTCCATGCTGTGCTGCAGGGCGTTCTGGCCGTAGCTGTAGCGGTAGCGCAGCTGGCCGATGGTGCGGACCAGCTCGGAATTCATCTGCTTGATGCCGAGTTCCATCAGCGCCTGATCGCCGGCGTCGGCGATGGACTCCTCCACTTCGGCGGTCGCTTTGGCGACCAGCTCCTCGATGCGGGCAGGATGGATGCGGCCGTCCACAACCAGCTTTTCGAGCGACAGACGGGCGATCTCGCGGCGCACGGGGTCGAAACAGCTCAGCGTCACCGCTTCCGGCGTGTCGTCGACGATCAGGTCGACGCCGGTGGCCGTCTCGAAGGCGCGGATGTTGCGGCCTTCGCGGCCGATAATGCGGCCCTTCATCTCGTCGTTCGGCAGCGACACGGTGCTGACGGCGACGTCCGAGGATTTCTCCACGGCGCAGCGCTGCACGGCGGTGACGATGATCTCGCGGGCTTTCTTGTTCGCGTCGCGCTGGGCCTGGGCTTCCATCTCCGCCAGCCGCAGGCCGATCGCGTGCTGAGCGCTGTCTTCGACCTCATGAAGCAGCTGGGCGCGGGCCTGGTCGCTGGTCATCTGAGCGATCTGTTCGAGGTCGGTGACGCGCCTCTTGCAGAGCTCGTCGGCTTCCTGGATCTTCTTTTCCAGATCGTCCTGACGGGTCTTCATCTCGTCCTCGCGGTGCTGGAGCTTTTCCAGCTTGCGGTCGAGTTTCTCTTCTTTCTGCTCCAGAAGGCGTTCGGTGCGCTGCAGCTCCACGCGCCGCTCCTTGGCGTCCCGCTCGGCTTCGAGGCGGACTTTGGAAGCTTCGTCACGCGCCTCCGACACCAGCAGCTTGCTGTCGCGCTCGGCGCTGGACCGCGCTTCCTTGACGATGTTCTCCGCCTGAGAGCGCGCTTCCGCCACCTTGCGCGCGGCCACGCCCTTGGCGATGAACATCCCCGCCCCCGTGCCCCCGATGATGCCGAGGAGCACTCCAAGTACCAGATAAATACTCAAAAGTTCTCACTCCTTATGAATTTGTCAATATAAAATCGCCCCGCCCATTTTCAGGCGGCAGCGGAAGCCGGCATCCCTTCGAAAAATAAATGAAAACATATGTTGAGGGGAACGCGGGCTTGACAAAAATCTGCCTGTAACGTTTTTTATTTTACAGTTATCTGCGAAACTTCACAAGGGGAAAACGTAAAAATTTCCCCATAAAAAGGCCGGAAAAATCTTCGTGCGTTTTCGGACATCCATCGTTTACAACAGCGGAAGCCCATGAGAAAAAGAGTTCCTCATGAGCTTCCGCGCATCGCTCTGTACCGTTATTCTTCATCGCCGCCAGTCCCTTCGCCGAGACTGCGGAAATTTTCAAGTTCTTCATGCAACTGCGAAAACGCCTTGCGGACCGCGGACGACGAAAAGCCGCGGCGGCGCAGACGAGCGTCGAGTTTTTGCGGCGTCATGCCGCGCTGATTTCCCCACTGGCGCGCCAGGCGCAGCGCCCGTTCGGCCTCGTCGATTCCGCTCTCCGCAAGGGCGTCGTCGATATCGGCATGGCTGACGCCGCGCGCTCTCAGTTCGTCGCGCAGGCGGCGCAGGCCGAAATCGCGCTTGGAATCGACGTAGAGCAGCGCGTAGGCGCGGTCGTCGATCATGCCGATCTCTTCGAAACGGTCCAGCAGCTCCGCCGCTTTCTCCTCGGGGCAGCGGCGCTCGCGCAGTTTCCGCGCCAGCTCTTTGCGCGTGCGCGGGGTCGAAACGAGGCGGATCAGCACGGACTCCCACTTCATGTCTTCGTCGGGCAGGGCGGAAAAAGGCAGGGAGCGCTCTTCTTTCATCAGGCGGTCCTCGCGATGTCGAGCATGCGCCCGTAGCGGCTCAGCACGGCCTGCATGAGCAGTGGGAAGCTCTCGTAGGGATCGCCCTGCGCGATCAGAGCGAAGGCTTCCTGGCGCGCGACTTCCATGACGGCGCCGTCGCGGATCAGATCGGCGACGCGGAAATCCGTCAGGCCGTGCTGGCGCACGCCGCAGAACTCGCCCGGACCGCGCATCTGCATGTCCGCCTCGGCGATCGCGAAGCCGTCGCTGAGGGAGCAGAATTGATCGAGGCGGTGTTCCGCCTCGGGATTTTTCGGATCGGCGTAGAGGATGCACCAGGACTTGGCGGGGCCGCGGCCGACGCGGCCCCGCAGCTGATGGAGCTGCGAGAGGCCGAAGCGTTCGGCGTTTTCCACGACCATCACCGTCGCGTTGGGCACGTCGACGCCGACTTCGATGACGGTCGTGGAGGCGAGCAGGTCGATGCGTCCCGCCGAGAATTCGGTCATGACGGCGTTTTTTTCCTTTTCGCTCATGCGCCCGTGGAGCATGGCCAAACGCCGCTTCGGAAATTCGCGCCGGAGCCGTTCGAAGCGCGACTCCAGCGGCGCGGCGTCGAAGTTCTCGCTTTCCTCGATGAGCGGGCAGACCCAATAGATCTGACGGCCGGCGGCCATTTCGCTTTCGAGGAAACGCAGCATTCTCGGCAGGCGGTTGTCGCCGATCCACACGGATTTGACGGGCTGGCGGCCGTCCGGCAGCTGACGGATCGTGGACACGGCCAGGTCGCCGTAGACCGAAAGGGCCAGCGTGCGCGGGATCGGCGTGGCCGTCATCACCAGCGTATGCGGCGCTTCGGCGCCGGCTTTGCTGTTCAGGGCCTTGCGCTGGAGCACGCCGAAGCGGTGCTGCTCGTCGATGACGATCAGGCCGAGCCGCTTGAAGCTGACGGCTTCCTGAATCAGCGCATGGGTGCCGACGACGACGCGCAGCGTGTCGTCGGACAAACGCTCGTGGATTTTTTTCTTTTCGGCGGGCGCGACGCCGCCGGTCAGCAGGCCGACTTCGACGCCCAGAGGTTCGAGCCACCGGCTCAGCGTCAGCGCGTGCTGCTGGGCGAGCACGGCCGTCGGCGCCATCATGGCGGCCTGCACGCCCGAGTCGAGCGCCTGCAGGATCGCCAGCACGGCGACGACGGTCTTTCCCGAACCGACGTCGCCCTGCAGCAGCCTGTTCATGGGCACGGAACGGCGCATGTCGTCGGCGATTTCCTGCGCGACGCGGCGCTGATCGTCGGTGAGTTCGAAAGGGAGCCCGGCGAGGAACTTCCGCGTCAGGTCCGCCTGCCCGGTCAGCGCGGGGGCTTTCCTTTCGAGGCAGCCGCGACGGTGGCGCAGCGCCAGACCGACCTGGAGCAGAAAGAACTCCTCGAAGACGAGGCGCTGCCGCGCGGCGCGGAAAAGCGCCTCGTCAGTGGGCTGATGCATCTGGCGCACGGCGGAGGCGGCGTCGATAAAATGGAACTTCTCGACGATCGGCGGCGGCAGGATATCGGGGATCGTCGGGGCCAGGGTTTCGAGCACCGTGTCGATGACGCGGCGCAGCCATTTTTCGTTCAGCCCAGCCGTCGCGGAATAAACGGGCACGATGCGCCCCACGCTGCGCGGATCGCTGCCGTCGAGGATCTCGAACTCGGGATTGAGCAGCTCCGGCACGGGACGGCGCGGCTCCAGCGAGCCGTAAAGCGCCAGTTCCATACCCTCCCGCAAGATTTTGCTCAGGTTCCAGCGGTTGAACCACAGGGCCCAGGCCACGTTTTTGCCGTCGCTGAGGCAGACGCGCGTGATCTGCATGCGGCGGTTGCTTCGCGCCACGCGCTGTTCGATGGAAACAACTCGAGCCCGGAAGGCCTGAGGCGGCCCGCCGGGCGCAAGATCCTGGATCGTCACGATCTGCCGCCGGTCTTCGTAGCGGCGAGGGAAAAAATACACGAGATCTTCCGCCGTCGCGATGCCGAGACGCTGAAGCAGCAGCGCCTTTGCCTCGCCGATGCCGCGGATGGCCGTCACCGGGTCGTCCAGGCGGAGGAAGCCCCGGTTCATTGACCTTGCTTCTCCTGCAGGCCGTCGAGCAGCATGTTGTACCGCAGCACCGCGGCCTTGGCGTCGGCGACGAAATGCTCTTTCGAGCGGCGCAGTTCCTCGATTTCGCCGAGAAGCTGCGTTTTCTGCGCGACGGCGTCGGCCAGGATGCCTTCGGCTCTCGCTTTCGCCTGCGCGAGCACGGCTTCGCTTTCCTTCTGGGACGAGGCGAGAAAGTCCTCGGAAGTTTTTTTCGCCATGGTCAGCGCGTTCTGCAGCGACACCTTGAGCTCGTCGTTCTCTCTGATGGTCGTCTCCAGCTCGCGGATGCGCATCTGGTCGGTGGCGTGGAGTTCGGAATATCTTTGCAGCGTGTCGGCGACGCGGTCGAGAAACTCGTCGACTTCGTCGGCCGCATAGCCGCGCAGGCCCCGCGAGAAAACGACGCCCTCCACGTCCACGACCTTGAGCAAGTCCAGGTCGTTTGCCATCCCCTACTGCTCCCGGCCGTTTTCTTCAGGCAGCCATTCGATCACGGCGTTTTTGTTCAGCGAAAGCAACAGGCTCGTGCTCGTCACCGTGTAGAAGGCGCCGTCGTGCATGCGCACGAAATCCGCCATGCGGCGGGCCACGTCGGCGGCCGTTTTGCGGTCTTCCTTTTCGAAATCGAGCATCACCGTCTGTCCCTCTACGAGCGCGTCTTCGATGTCGTCGAGCATTCCGGCGACGCCTTTTTTGACCAGCACCAGCGGCTGCGCCGCCTCATCCTGACGGCGCAGCGACTCGCCGAAGCGGCGCAGACGGCTGGAAAAAGAGCCGGAAGAGCCGGCCGCATGACGTCCGCCGTCGCTCTCGAGCTCCGCAGCTTCCTCAGGTCCGCCGTTTTCTTCGACGGCGTTCGCGGCGGCAAAAGCCCGTTCGTCTTCCACTACAGCGGGAGCCGCTTCGTTTTCCGCCGCAGGGACTTCCGTTTCTTCCTCATCGTCGGGGACGACAAGGCGCTGGATCTTCTTCATATAGTCGGTACGACGCTTCTTGTTCCGGTGAGATTCCACCACGACGTCGCCGCTGTCGGCGAGACCGAGAAATGACAAAAGCTTGTTGGCCATGGGGATTTCCTCCTAACGATGTCCAAAGATTGCGGTGCCCACGCGAACTTCGGTGCTGCCCTGTTCGATCGCCCACTCGAAATCGCCGCTCATGCCCATGGAAAGACGCGGCAGATCGCCCGCCGAAATGCGCAGGCGGTCGCGCAGTTCGCGCGTGGCGTCGAAAGCGCCGCGGACCGCTTTTTCGTCGCCGCCCAACGGGCCGATGGTCATCAGCCCCTGAAGCGCCAGATGCGGGCATTGTCCTCTGACAAAATCCGCCAGCGCGGGAACTTCCGCCATCGGCGTTCCCGTTTTCGACGCTTCGCCGGAACTGTTGACCTCGATCAACACGTCCAGGCGCCGGTCCTTTTCGGCGCAGACGCGCTCGACCGCCGCGGCGATCTCCTCGCCGTCGATGCTTTCGATCACGTCGAAGAGCTCCACCGCCTTGCGCGCTTTGTTGCGCTGCAGATGGCCGATCAGATGCCAGACGGCGCCGAGCTCCGCGGGAAAGTTTGGGATCTTGGCCTGTCCTTCCTGAACGCGATTTTCGCCAAAATGAGTCACCAGTCCGGTACGGGCCGCCGCGACCACGGTTTCCAGCGGCTTGGTCTTGCTCACCGCCAGCAGCGTCACATCCGACGCCCTGCGGCCGCTCCGCAGCGCCGCCAATTCCATGCGGTCCAGAATCGACCGGATCGACGCGAACATTTCCGACTCTACCATAACCGCACCCTCTTTTCTTCGGCATTTGCCGCTTCAAGTATAACAGGATTTCCGGCGGAAAGCCCCGAGGCGATGAAAAAACGGCCGTCCTCGATGGGCTTTCCGGTGACGCTGCGGAAGACGAGCCGGTCGCCGACCAGCTCGAAAACGCCGTAGGTGCCGTGGCGGATCGTCACCGCCGAGTCCGGCACCACCAGCCCCGCATCCTCGTCGGAACAGACGAGGAAGTCCACCTCGCGCGACAGCGCCATGTCCATGGGGAAATAGGGCATGTCGAGCGCCACTTTGGCGCGCTCGTCGCCGTACTTCACGTACACGCGCACGCGCGCCGTCCACTTCGGCCCCTTCGACTCGCGGCGGATGGAGATGGAACCGCGCTCCAGTCCGGCCCGCAGCCGGTCGGTCAGATCAAGGTAAAAGATCGCGCGCGGCTCCTGAGGCAGGTAGATCAGTTTGCCCACCGCGCGGACGGCCGTGTCGAGCGGCTTCAGATCCTCGACCCAGCGCAGCTCCGGCGCTTTGGGGAGCAAGCCGGAACCGAGCCACAGCGTCGGATAATCCCAGTGGTCTTCCGCGCCGTCGATGGCCGGCAAAAAGTACCCCCGCGCCGGCGTGCGGATCGCGATCGTGCGTCCGCGCGTCAATACGGTCGCCACCACTTCGTCGTCGGCCACGGCCGCTGCTTTGCCGCCGTAAGCCAGCTGCACCGTGCCGCCCGACGGAGCGGTGAGCACCTTCTCATGCCAGAGCAGCAGCGCGTGAACCGGCTGCTCTTCTTCGTAGAAATAGGGCTGAGGCGTGAACAGCGGCGGCATGGCCTCTTCCGCGCTCTGTCTGGCCCACAAAAAATAGAATCCGGCGGCCAGCGCGCAGATGCCGGTTGCCAGGACGACGCGCAGGAAACGCACGGGCCACGGCTCTTTCGCGTGGGGCTGATCCTCCGGCATTCGCCGCGAAGGAGGAACGTTCCCGGCTGCAGCGAGTTTCTCCTCCGCGCGTTTCGTCCCGAGAGGAGAGAGAGGCTGCGGGACCGTTTTCCCTGCATCCGCCCTCGCAGAACGGGGCGGTTCCTCCGCGCGCCGCCCGGCAGGCCATGAAACTCCGCCGCGCTCCGGCGCTTCCGTCTCCGCCGGACGGGAAGGGCGACGGCTGATCTGCCCGCTCGCCGCGCCGCTTTCATGCAGGTCCGGCAGCCTCACGGAACGCTGCGAACGCGGACGTATGGGCCATTTGAGCTTGCCGCGCCCGGACGGGGCCGAACCGTCAGAAACGTCCTGCGCCGGCGCCTCCGACGCCATGCTCTTTCCCGGCGCAGCGCCGCTCAGATCGGGCCTCCGCCGCGGACGCCGCGGCCATGTTACGGCGTCTCCCGTCGATGCGGGCGCGGCGATCCCTTTCCCTTCCGCCGGCACGCGTTCCGTTTTTTCGCGTGTCTGTTTCGTCGATTTTACGTCATGTCGTCCCATTGCCGCGCCTCCGCACTCAACTATCGCTCCGATCAGTTTTTTATTGTAGCGCAAAACGTCAAAAATTTGGAGATGGCAACGAGACGCCGCATCGTTTTGGCGGCGGAAAATTTCTTTTTTCGCGGACATCCCCGCTTCATGGCGGCCGTTCTTATGCTATAGTATGGAAAATTCTCGAGAAGAAAAGGGGACTTCGCCGTGGAACTGCACGATGCTTCGCCGCCGCACGCCGTGCCGGAGACCGCGCCCGACGCCGGGGATTCTTTCCGCAGCGCGCTGTTCTTCCTGCTTTTTACGGTCAGCCTGACGCTGCCGAACCTGGTGTATTCGGGCACTTCGTTCTTTCAGACGCTGCACCTGATGAAGTGGTGTTTCGCGCTGGTCCCCGTCGGTCTGCTGGCGCTCTGCGCGGGCGCCCCGGCGCTGCTCGACGGCAGGCGCGGGCCGCTGCGCCTCGACGTCATGGGGCTTTACTGGCTGCTCTTCATGGTTTTCGTGACGCTGCAGCCGCGCTGGGTACCGCTTCGCTCCGTGCCCGGCTGGCAGCGCGAGTGGTTCTTTTTCGCCGGCTGCGTCGTCTTCTATCTGGCGGCGTTCTCCTTTTTCAAGGAAGGCTGGCTGCGTCCGATCCTCTGGCTGGCGGCGCTGAACGCCACGATCAACGGGATTTTCGCCGAGCTGCAGGTACGCGGCCTCGTCGCGCCGCTCCGGGGCCTGAAGCTGGTCATGCAGACGCCGGGGCACTACATCGGCAACACGGGACAGCAGAACATGCTCGCGCTGTGGCTGGCGATGGCGCTGTTCTCGTCGTTGTTCCTCTTCGTCAGCTACGGCGGTCTTTTCGCCAAAAATCTCCGGAACAGGATCATGATCGCCGGCAATCTGCTCTTCTACGTGGTCATGTCGTGGTGCCTGATCCGTTCCACGAGCCGCTCGGGGATCCTCGCGTTCTGGGTGGGGGCGCTGGCGATGGCGCTGCTGATCTTCTTCACCTCGCGCGACCGCGGCCAGCTCAAACGCGCCGCCCTCGGCATCGCCCTGTTCTTCGCCGTGCTGGCCGTGTTCATCCTCGCCGATACGGGGCGGGGCTTCGACTTTTTGCTGAAGACGCGCGACATGATCAAAAATATCGCCGACGTCGCCGCCCGCCGGGAAATCTGGCAAACGTCGTGGCAGGTCGGCGCGTTTCGGCCGCTGACCGGCGTCGGCCTGGGGCAGTTCAAATGGTACTATCTTCAGGGGCAGCGCGCCGCCATGACGCTCGATCCCACCATGAAATGGCAGTTCACCTACTGGGCGCACAACGAAATCCTGCAGTGGTTCTGCGAGTTCGGCCTGTGGGGCGTTCTGTCGCTGCTGCTGGCCGCCCTGCTCTGGCTGGCGGCGTTGTGCCGCTGCGTGCGCCGCCGCCGCGGCCGCCGGCTGCCCATGGAGTTCCTCTGGGGGAGTTCGTTCCTGTTCCTGGTCTGGTTCGACGCGCTCTGGACGCGCCCGTTCCACCGCATCGAAAACTCGCTCTGGGTCGCTCTCGCTTTCGCGCTTTGCAGCCGCCACCTTTTCCGGGGCGAAGAGGGCGCGTTCGCGCCGAAGAAATTGCCTTCGCTGTTCTACCGCCTGACGGGCGCCTTCATGCTCGCCGCGGCCGTGGGCGGATTCTGGTTCGGCATCGACGGCATCCGCGCCGACTTGCTGCTGCGCCGCGCCGAGAGCTTCACCGACGACGTGGAGGAAAAAGTCCGGCTTATGAACATCGCCCGCCACAGTCCGATGGTGCGCGACCTGGCGGAGCACGAGCTGGCCATGCTGCGCCTCCGCCTGGGCGAAAAGCTCGGCGACCGCGGGATCATCGCCGACGGCCTCAATCAGCTGATCGCCTGCTTCGTTCAGCAGCCCACGGCGCAGGACTTCGCCACGCTGATGGACTACGCGCGTCGGTCCAATATCGTCCCGCTGCTTGAATTTCTCGAACCGTACGCCCCGCCGGAGCCGCCTGCAGGCGCAGCGGCAGGCTGATTTTCTGCCGTCCACATGGATATATTTCGTACAAAAAAATCCTGAGCCGGAAAATCGGCTCAGGATTTTTTGCAGCGCGGCGGGAAGCCATAGGCGTCGCCGCGGCCGACCGCCAGACGGCGGCCGATGTTTTTCATGCGCAGGGCGAGGACGCCTCGGCCTTCGGCGGCTTCTTCGCCGGTGCAGATCTTGCGGTCGTAGAGGGCGTAATCCCGGCGCACGGCCGGCGGCGAAAGGTTGGGCATGACGACGTTGGCTCCGGCCAAAATCCCCAGCTCGCGCCCGTCCGCCGCGATCGTGCCCAGCGCCGTGGTGGCGGGAATCAGGGCTTTGGGAAAAAACAGGCGCAGCAGCGACAGGCACAGCAGCGTCAGTTCCAGCGTGCCCGCCGGCGCGTGACCGAAAGGCGTGTCGCGCTGGGGGATGAAGGGGCCGACGCCGATCATCTGCGGCTGCAGTTCCTTCATGAACTGAAAGTCGGCGGCGAGGTGCGCGGGCCTCTGCCCGGGCGAACCGACCATGAACCCGGCGCCGACCTGGTAGCCGAGGCGTTTCAGCGTCCACAGACAGCGCCTGCGGTTTTCCGGGCGCTGCCGCAGCGGGTGGAGCATACGGTAATGTCCGTCGCAGGCCGTCTCGTGGCGCAGCAGATAGCGTTCGGCGCCGGCCTCGAAAAACATCCGATAGGCTTCGTCGCTGCACTCGCCCACCGAAAGCGTCACGGCGCAGTCGGGGAACTCGCGGCGGACGGAAGCCACGAGCGACGCGATGCGCTCGGGCGGATACCGCGGATCCTCGCCGCCCTGCAGCACGAACGTGCGAAATCCCCAATCGTAGCCCTGCCGGCAGCAGCCGAGGATCTCCTCTTCGCCGAGGCGGTAGCGCCGCACGGCGCCGTTGCCGCGGCGGATGCCGCAATAATAGCAGTCGTTGCGGCACTCGTTGGTGAACTCGATCAGGCCGCGCACGTACACCTCGTCGCCGTAATAGGCGCGGCACAGCGCCTGCGCCGCGCCTGCCAGCGTGCGGCGCAGCTCGGGCGAGTTGTTTTCGAGCAACGTCTGCAGATCCCGTGGCGGCAGATCGTGTTCCGCGATCAGGCGCGCCGCGAGCGTTCGGATTTTGTCGTCCATGGCAGATTCTTTTCCGGCTCCCGACATCTGCCGGTCAAAGCTCCCGTCCGGCGCGCCGGGAGGAAACCGCCTCTTCTTCTCCAACCGCGCAAACGGGACGGTGTCGAACCGAATAGGGATTCTTGTTGGGGCGCTCCGGCTCGGGAGCGTCGATGGCCCGCTTCATGACGGCCATCGCCAGCGACGAAAGCGCCAGCGGGAAAATCCACAGCCCCAGCAGCCCCCAGAACCAGCGCAGCGAAATCCCCGCCCAGTGATGGAGCGCCAGCGCGATCCAGGCGGGCGCCGACCACTCGGCGCTGAGCGCCAGCGATACCAGCAGCCCTGACCAGAAACCGTCCTGTTGCCGTTTTTTTGCCACCGTCCCCCGCCCCTTTCCGGCGGACTCTCCCTCCGCCGGCGAACATTATAACAATCCGGCCGGCGGCGGACAAGCATACGGCACCAGGAACGCCGGCGCCCATGCCTCGAAAATTCTCCCCAAACGATTCGTTCGCCGGCCGTCCCCGGTCAGAAGGCGATCCTGATATTTATTGCATACAAAAAACGACAAATCATATTTTATGCTTAATTTTGAACAGGAAAAATATTTCATCTCCGATTCTCTATAGTCAGAGTTAAAATTATTTTGTATAATTCAATTATGCACTATTGGAGCTAAGGTCCCGAGAACTTTTCTCCGCCGGAGCGCAAATGAATCGGCTCTCGCGCCGCAGGCATGAGAGCGAAATTTTTGAGGAGGTGTTTTTTCATCATGAGCAGCACTTGGAATGGCAATTTCAGCTACAAAGCAATGCACACGCGTCCTTCTCCCGTCCGCGAGATCCTCGCGGTCATCAAAAAGCCCGGCATGATCTCCTTCGCCGGCGGCATGCCCGCGCCCGAGGTCTTTCCCGTCAACGAGTTCTACGAGAGCGCGCACCTGCTTAAGGACAACGGCACCGAACTGCTCCAGTACGGCACCACCGACGGCAACCCGGCGCTGCGCGAGTTCCTGATCGACTTCATGGAACCGCGCCTCGGCCGCAAGGTCGGCCTGGATCAGATTTTCGTGACCACCGGTTCGCAGCAGGCGCTCGACCTGTTCTCCTGGGCCATGCTCGATCCCGGCGACGTCATCATCACCGAAGATCCGTCCTATATGGCCGCCATCACCGTGTTCATGAATCACGGCGGCGTGTGCCGCGGCATCCCCTGCGACGCCGACGGCCTTCAGGTCGAAAAGGTGCCCGCTCTGATCGAGTCGCTGCGCGCCGAGGGCAAAAAGGTCAAGTTCCTCTACACCATCGTCAACTTTCAGAATCCCGGCGGCATGACCATGAGCGTCGAAAAGCGCAAGAAGCTGGCGGCCATCGCCGAGGAGTACGACATCGGCATTTTCGAGGACGATCCTTACGGCTACGTGCGCTACGAAGGCGAGCATCTGCCCTCCATCTTCTCGTTCGACACGGTCGGCAACGTGATCTATGCCGGTTCGTTCTCCAAAATCCTGGCGCCCGGCACGCGCACGGGCTGGGTCATCGGCGATCCCGCCATCGTCCGCAAGATGTGCGTCTTCAAACAGAGCACCGATCTCTGCTCCAGCTCCGTCGATCAGGCCCTGATCGCCGAGTATTGCCAAAAAGGACACCTTGTCAGGCATCTGCCCAAAATCATCGACAACTACCGCAAGCGCCGCGATTCCATGGAAGAGAGCATGAAGCGCCATCTGGCGCCTCTCGGCGTCACGTGGGTCAAGCCTCAGGGCGGCTTCTTCTACTGGATCAACGTGCCCGGCGTCAACACCGACGAACTGATGAAGCGCGCGCTCGACAAGAAGGTCGCCTTCATCCAGGGTTCCGCCTTCGCCGTCGAGCCCGGCGCCTGCATCAACAACGCCCGTTTGAACTACACCTACTGCTCGCCCGAGGTCATCGAAGAGGGCATCGCCCGCATCGCCGCGGCCATCCAGGAGATGAAGGCCGAAGCCGAAGGGATCAAAGCGTAGTTCTTCGTAAATCATTCGTAAATCATATGGGGAGGGGAATTTCCCCTCCTTTTTTTGAAAAGAAGTTTGGAGTTTTTCGTAGGCTGCGCGCTCCGGTTCGCCTACCCCGAAAGCGAATGGAAAGCGTTCGATGCCATCATCGCGGATACGGCCGCATCGTTCAAGATCCCGCCGGCGAACTGGAAGTTCCCGGCAGAGCCCCATTCCCCCGCCGTGCGACGGGGGAAGCTCCGAATAGAATATTCCCACTCCAGGAGGGATACATCATGCGCAAATCTCTGACGGCACTTTTGGCGGCGGCGTTCCTGTGCGCGGCCGGTACGGCTTTCGCGGCGGCGCCGTTCCACATCGGCGTCTGCACCGAGACCGTCTCGCAGGCGGAGGACAACCTGCGCGGCGCCGAGGAACTGATCCGCCGTTACGGCGACGTGGCCGACGGCGGCTACATCAAGCACGTGACGATGCCGGACAACTTCATGGCCGAGATGGAGACCACCATCAGCCAGATCGCGGCCTTCGCCGACGATCCGCTGATGAAGGTGGTCGTGGTCATGACGGCCGTGCCCGGTACGACCGAGGCGTTCCGCCGCATCCGCGAGAAGCGTCCCGACATTTTGCTCTTCGCCGGCCAGCCGCAGGAGGATCCCGGCGTCATCGAGAGCATCGCCGATCTCGCCACCAACATCGACTCGATCACGCGCGGCTATCTGATCATCTACGGCGCCAAGAAGCTGGGCGCCACCGATTTCGTGCACATATCCTTCCCGCGCCACCTCAGCTCGGAACTCAAACTGCGCCGCTTCAACATCATGAAGGCGGCCTGCGAGGACATGGGCATCGCCTTTCATGCCGAGACGGCGCCCGACCCGATGAGCGACGTCGGCGTGGCCGGCGCGCAGCAGTTCATCCTCGAACACGTGCCCACGTGGCTTGACCGTTACGGCCAGAAGACGGCGTTCTTCTGCACCAACGACGCTCACACCGAGCCGCTGCTCAAGCAGATCGCCGCGCTCGGCGGCATTTTCGTCGAAGCCGACGTGCCTTCGCCGCTGATGGGCTATCCCGGCGCGCTGGGCCTGGATCTTTCCAGCGTGGCCGGCGATTTCCCCGCCATCCTCAAGCGCATCGAGGAGGAGGTCGTCAGGCGCGGCGGCGCGAAGCGCATGGGCACCTGGGCCTATTCCTCCGGCTTCACGGCCGTGGTCGGGCTCGCCGAGTACGGCAAAAAATGCGCGGAAGCCGGCGTCAGCGCCCAGAATTTCCGCCGCCAGTTCAAGGCCGACGACCTGTTCGCCGTTTACGCGGCCAACACGCCCGGCGCCAAGTGGAACGGATCTTACTACCGCGACGCGCAGACGGGGCTGGAAAAGAAGAATCACCTGCTGGTCTATCAGGACACGTACGTGTTCGGCCAGGGCTACCTGGGCAACACCGAGCTGCCGATCCCCGAGAAATATCTCGCGATCAAATAAGATCTCTTAAAAAGATCGCGCCGCAATACTGATTCTTTGCTAAAACGACGAATGTTCTCCAAGCCCCGGGGAAGATCTACAAAGCGAGTTGCGCAGGCCGCGCAGCGGTCGAGACAGTCCTGAGCGACTGGACTCCTTCGAAGAGCGAGGCAACTCGTTCGTCGTTTTCCACCAAGAGTCGGTAGAGAAACTCGGACGTTTCCTCTCGAACTCCTTCCCCGTTCCCCCTCGCCCCAGGAGACTCGGAGATTGAAAGCCCCTAGGATGTGAGATCATATGAACTCGAAGAACAAGGAAATTATCGTGATGGGTTTCGGTTTGTTTGCCATGTTTCTCGGCGCGGGCAACATTATTTTTCCTCCCTATATCGGGATTGTCTCCGGCCAAAAGTGGCCCGCAGGCCTCTTAGGCTTCGCCGTCACGGGAATCGGAATGCCTTTGCTCGGGCTGCTTGCCACATTCAGAGCCGGGGGCAATATCGACAAATTTGCAGGGAAGGTCAGTCTGCCTTTTGCAAAAGCCTTCAATTTTGCCATCCTTCTGTGTATCGGGCCGCTGTTTGCCATTCCCCGGACGGCAGCGACGACCTTCGAGGTGGGAATCCTTCCCCTTTTGGGGGCCTTTGACCCGGGGAGTATTCTGGGCATTTCCTGGAGCGCGATCGCGGTTTCCTTCATCTTCTTCGCCGTCACGCTCTATTTTTCTCTCAATCCTTCCCAGGTGCTTGACCAGATTGGGACATACTTCACCCCTTTTTTAATTCTGATGCTGGGCTTCATCATCGTCAAGGGAATTCTCGTGCCTATCGGCAAACCGGCCGCTCCTGTGGTCGACAACGCCTTTGCTCTCGGTTTCACCGAGGGCTACCAGACCATGGACGCTCTTGCCTCAATGGCCTTTGCGAGCATCATCATGGCTGACATCATGGGGCACGGTCACGGCAATACTAAGGAAGGACTATCAATGGCCGTCAAGGTCGCTCTCGTTTCCATGCTGGGCTTCCTCTTTGTCTACGGAGGGCTTGTCTACCTGGGAGCTTCGGGGGGAGAGAGCTTCGCCAATACGAAGGACGGGCACACCGCCATCACGGTCAGACTCGTGGACGCTATCGCCGGCGACACCGGCAGATACGCCTTGGCCAGCGCCATGACCTTCGCCTGTCTGACCACAGCGATCGGTCTCACCACGGCGGTGGCGGGATATTTCGAAAAGCTCCTGGACAAACGGCTCTCCTATAGGGGCTTGGTCTGGATCATCGTCACCACCAGCGCCGTCCTTTCGGTGTACGGGGTGAGGCACATCATCTCTTTGTCCGTACCGGTCCTGTACGCTCTTTACCCCGTGGCCATCGTCCTGATCCTCCTGAACTTGTTTGATCGGGGAATCACCCCCGGGGTCTACCGAGGAGCCGTCGTCGGAGCTTTCCTCATAGGGATCCTCTATGGCTTACAGCATGTGAGCACAGTTGCTGACCAAGCCAAAAATATGCTGGCCGCCATCCCGCTTGGGCAGGAGGGCTTTGCCTGGATCTTTACGAGCGCCCTCGGCGGGATTGCCGGAGCAGCCTGAACAAGGAGACGCCGCAAAAACGCAGCGCCCGAAAAATAATACTCGTTCTTTAGTAGAATGACTCGACTGTGAAAGCTCGGTGCCCCGAGAAGGTCCCGTCGCTCAGAACTGTCTCGACCGCTGCGCGGTCTGCGCAACTCGCTTTGCGTATTTCCTTCGGGGCGCTCTTGCTGTTCGGTATTTCGGAATAGTAGCAATCGCTCAAGACGGCGGCGTTCCTGCCTGGGACGCCGCCGTTTCCCGTCTCGTTTTCGCGCCTCGGACGCCGCCGGACGGAACGGCGCGCGGACGGCGGCAAGATCTCGCTTGAGCCTTCATGGATTTGTCGTATAATGGAGCCTGTCGGTCTCTTCGTTGTGCAAAGGACGCCGCCGTCATGTGAACGGCGGCCGGAAGTTCTCCGCGCGTTTCGCGGGCCGCCCGCGCGGGGACGGCGGTACTGAGCCTTGTGGGATCACAGCATATCGCCGGCGCGGGACCGGCGAAAGGCGCGATGTGCTTTCAGAGCGGCCGAAAAAACGGAGGAGGTTCTCGCCCATGAAAAACATGGACCGCCGCTTTCGCCAGGCCAACTTCGAAGCCCTGTGCTCCATAGTCCTGGCGCTGTCGTTCTTCGTCTGGTGGTACGCTTTCGCCTACGGGCTGGGATCGGGAGATCCCGCGCGCTACCGCTTCGTGCTGGGGCTGCCGGAATGGTTCTTTTATAGTTCCGTCGCCGGCCCGGTGTTGTTCTGCTTTTTGGCGTGGCTGATGGTGAAGTTCCTATTCAAAAACGCCTCGCTGGCCCCGCACGAAAAGGAGGAAGCTTCCCATGATTAACTGGCCGCTGCTGACTCCCGTGCTGGCTTACCTGGCCGGCGTCTATCTGCTGGCGCTGTACAGCGGCGCGCGCCTGGAGAAAAGCAAAAGTTTCCTCAGCGAATACTTCATCGGCAGCCGCAGCATGGGCGGCTTTGTTCTGGCGATGACGCTGGTCGCCACCTACACTTCGGCGTCGAGCTTCATCGGCGGCCCCGGCGTGGCCTACAAGACGGGGCTGGGCTGGGTGCTGCTGGCGGTGATCCAGGTGCCCACGGCCTGGCTGACGCTGGGGGTGCTGGGCAAAAAGTTCGCCATCGTCGCCCGCCGCATCGACGCGATCACGGTCAACGACTTTCTGCGCGAGCGCTACCGCAGCCCGCTGCTCGTCGTGGTCGCGTCCGTCAGTTTGATCCTGTTTTTCCTCGCGGCCATGACGGCGCAGTTCATCGGCGGCGCGCGGCTGTTCGAGACGATCACCGGACTGCCCTATCTGTGGGGACTGATGATCTTCGCCGGCACGGTCGTCCTCTACACCACCGTCGGCGGCTTCCGCGCCGTGGCGCTCACCGACGCGCTGCAGGGCGTGGTCATGATCCTCGGCACAATCGCCATGATCTGGGGCATTTCCGTTTCCGGAGGCGGCATGAAGGCCGTCATGGGCCGGATCGCCGCGGCCGATCCGGCGCTGCTCACGCCGTTCGGTCCCGATCACTTCATCGCCAAGCCGTTCATCCTTTCCTTCTGGGTGCTGGTCTGCTTCGGCACGATCGGCCTGCCGCACACCGCCGTGCGCTGCATGGGCTACAAGGACTCGCGATCGATGCACGGGGCCATCGTCATCGGCACGTTCGTCGTCAGCTTCATCATGCTCGGCATGCACTTCTGCGGCGCGCTGGGCAGCGCCGTGCTGCCGGGGCTGCAGACGCCCGATTCGATCATGCCGCAGTTGGCCGTGAAAGTCCTGCCGCCGGTCGTGGCGGGCGTGTTCCTGGCGGGGCCGCTGGCGGGCGTGATGTCCACCATCGACTCGCAGCTGATCCAGATGTCTTCGACCATCGTCAAAGACCTTTACATCAACTACGTCGATCCGGCCGCCGCCGGCGACGAACGGCGCGTCAAAAAGCTGAGCGTGTTCAGCACCGCCATCCTCGGCGCGGTCGTGTTCCTCGCCGCCGTGCGCCCCCCCAGCCTGATCGTGTGGCTGAATCTGTTCGCCTTCGGCGGCATGGAAGCGGCCTTCCTCTGGCCGCTCGTGCTCGGCCTCTACTGGCGCCGCGCCAACGCCGCCGGAGCGCTTGCCTCCGCCGTCTGCGGCGTCGGCTCCTACTTCGTCATGGGCGCGTGGCTGAAGAACTTCTACGGCATGAACGTGATCGTTCCCAGCCTGATCATCGGCCTTTCCGCCTTCGCCACCGTCAGTCTGCTCACTCCCCCGCCGCCGGGCGACGTGATCGACACGTTCTGGGGAGAATAGCGCCGCTGCAAAGACCAGACCGTCAGGACCGATTTTAAAAACAAGCCCGCCTCGAAAATCAGCCGAGGCGGGCCTTTCATTGTTTTTCAACAAGTTCCGTTTGGCGCCGGGGCGCCGAAACAGCGTTTCTCACGCAGTCTGGACGTTCCACGTGGAACGTCCTTTCAAAAACCCTGTTGACTGTCGGAATCACGTTATATGCGCCAAGACGAATTTAAATTTTTTTCCGCGTTTTTCCCACCGCGCCGCATACTCTTCATGCGGCGCGGCGAACGACGAAAAGATCCCCGAGCGGGAGACGCGTTTTTTGCGCGTCCCCCGCTCGGGGATCCTTCGTTCCGTTTTTCCCGTTTCGGCCGTTACTTCGCTTCCGCAGGCGCCTGTTCCGGCC
>NZ_RAWT01000112.1:0-570 GCF_003612005.1 Pyramidobacter sp. CG50-2 | reverse complement strand
GTGATGAAATCGATAATTTCCCTGGCGATGTTCGCGTCGCTGTCCGCGGCGGTGTTCGCCACGGAGATCGCCGTGGTGGACACGGAAAGGATTTTCAGTCAGTCCAAACCCGGCAAGCTGGGACAGGCTCATCTGGAGGAAGTGCAGAAAGTGCTCCAGAAAGGGTATAACGATCTGCTCGCCCTGTACCGCGGCCAGGAGAACACGGCCGAGGCGCAGAACGCGGTCGCGCAGGGACAGGCGGCGCTGGAACGGCAGATGGAAGTGGAACGCGCGGCGGTGACGTCGGTGCTGCAGTCGGAACTGATGGCGTCCGTGGAAGCGTGGCGGAAGAAGAATCCGAAGTTCCACGCGGTGATGGCGCGTCAGCTGCTGCTCGACGCGGCGCCCAAACTGGACGTCACCGACGCCGTGATGAAGGAGATGAACAGGCGCAGGCCGAAGTTCGCCGCTCTCCCCACGGTGACGGTGAAGAAGCCGGAAGTCCCCGCCAGGCCGGAACAGGCGCCTGCGGAAGCGAAGTAACGGCCGAAACGGGAAAAACGGAACGAAGGATCCCCGAGCGGGGGA
>NZ_RAWT01000111.1:0-572 GCF_003612005.1 Pyramidobacter sp. CG50-2 | reverse complement strand
CAGCGACTTCTTCGTCCAGTTCCAGGAATCGCGGCACATGTCGTCGAGCGATTTCCGCGCTTTCCAGCCCAGCAGACGCTCGGCTTTCGAGGCGTCGGCCCAGCACGCGGCGATGTCGCCGGCGCGGCGCGGCGCGATCGCGTAAGGGATTTTAATGCCGTTGACCCGTTCGAACGAACGGATCAGATCCATCACGCTGCTGCCGCGCCCCGTGCCGAGATTGAATACCTCGGCCCCTTGGTGCGAGGCGGCGTAAGCCAGCGCCGCCGCATGCCCTTTGGCGAGATCGACCACGTGGATGTAGTCGCGCACCCCCGTGCCGTCGGGCGTGGGGTAGTCGTCGCCGAAAACGCGCAGCTGCGGCAGCTTGCCCGCCGCCACCTGGCACAGATACGGCATCAGATTGTTGGGGATCCCCTGCGGCTGTTCGCCGATCAGCCCCGATTCGTGCGCGCCGATCGGGTTGAAGTAACGCAGCAGCACCGCTGACACCTCCGCGTCCGCGGCGGCCGCGTCGCGCAGGATCTGCTCGATCATGAACTTCGTCCAGCCGTAGGGATTCGTGCAGCCGC
>NZ_RAWT01000004.1:0-78914 GCF_003612005.1 Pyramidobacter sp. CG50-2 | reverse complement strand
AAATCTCACCGCTCAGACCATAAGGAGTATTACCGCAAGACAATGGATTGTTAGGTGCTTTAATTGAGAAATAGTATTAGGTCATTGAACGGCGGCGAGCAAAAAAAACGAGGACTGGCCGAAAAGATCGGTCAGCCCTCGTTTTATCGAATAGATTTTAGGCAGCCGGGAACCGGTGTCAGCGGCTTTCGGCGGCGTTTCCGCGGCGCGGGTGGCGCGCGAGAAAGTCGCGGATCAGCCAGCCGGCCACGGTGAGCGTGCCGGGGATATTGTCGGGGATCTCCTCGGGGGCGAACCAGCGGGCCTCGCCGATCTCCACGCCGTCGGGGCGGAGCTCGCCGCTCTTCCAGCGGGCGCGGCAGGCCAGCATCAGCGAGCGGGGAAACGGCCAGTACTGGCTGTACAGATACTGGATGCTGTCCCGGTCCACTTCGACGTTCACTTCCTCGCGCACCTCGCGGACGACGGCGTCTTCGATCGACTCGCCGACTTCGAGAAATCCCGCCAGCACGCTGAAACGGTTGAATCTGTTCCGCCGGTTCATGGCCAGCAGCAGCTTGCCGTCGCGCTCGACGGCCACGATCATGGCCGGGCAGATGACGGGAAAGAGCGTGTGCCCGCAGCTGGGGCACTTCATGGCGTGCTGCTCGCCGGGCGCGGGCTCCATCTTCGCGCCGCAGCAGCCGCAGTAGCGGGCCTGACGATGCCAGTCGGCCAGGCCCCAGGCGGCGCTCATGGCCTGAAAGTCTTCCCTGCCGAACTGCTCGCCGAAGGAGCGGCGGCTGACGGCGCTCCAGCCCTCGGGGAGTTTTGCGTCCGCTTCGACGCGTCCCCAGACGCAGCCAGCGGGACCGAGACTGCCGAAGGGCCCCGAGTCGCTCAACGGCAACCGCCCCGCCTCGGCGGCGCCGGGCAGGCGCCCCTGAAAGAGCAGGACCGAATCGCCCTGAAAAAGTACGGCCGTGTTTTCGTCAAGCATTCAGAGCGCCCCCGGCTTTCGCGGCCCGAATGGACATGACGCGGGGCGCGCCGGGCGTAACGCGTTTTTCTTCCATGAAGAATCAGCCTCCCTGCATTCCAAAGAAGATTTTTAAGAGTTCAGGCGCCGAGAACGGCCCTTCCGGCCACAAGTCCGCTGGCCGCCGCCTGGATGATGCCGCGGCTGACGCCGGCCCCGTCGCCGGCCATGTACAGATGTTTGACGTTGGGCACGGCGAGGTTGTTTCCCAGCTCGAGACGCAGCGAATAGAGCTTGATCTCCACGCCGTAGAGCAGCGTGTCGTTCTGGTTGACGCCGGGCATGATCACGTTCAGCGCGTCGAGGAACTCGACGATGTCGGTCATGTGGCGGTGGGGCAGCACGAGGCTGAGGTCGCCGGGGACGGCGGGACCGGTCTGCTCGATCATGCCGCGGGCGATGCGGTCGGGCGTGGAGCGGCGGCCGTCGCGCAGGTCGCCGAGGCGCTGCACCAGCAATCCGCCGCCGGCCAGCATGTTGGCGAGGCGGGCGATGTGCGTGGCGTAGCCGATCGGGTCGGTGAACGGGCGCGTGAAGTTCTTGGTGACGAGCACGGCGAAGTTGGTGTTGTGCGACTTGGTGTTCTTGAGGCTGTGCCCGTTGACGGTGACGAGGCCGTGCGTGCGGTTGAACTCGGAGACCACGAAGCCCGACGGGTTCATGCAGAAAGTGCGCACGCGGTCGTCGAACGTGGGCGTGTTGTAGAGACATTTGACTTCGTAAAAGTCGCGGGTCAGCTCTTCGCAGGCGCTGTCGGGCACTTCGACGCGCACGCCGATGTCCACCGGCATCGAGGCGATCGGCAGCTTCAGTCGTCTGACGATCCCCTCCAGCCACGAAGCGCCGTCGCGTCCCGGCGCGACGATGACGTCGGCGGCTCGGTGTTCTGTGCCGTCGCTCGTGACCACGCCGACGGCGGCACCGTTTTCGACAAGGATGTCCTGTACGAAGGTGTTCATGAGGATGTCGCATTTGTCGCGCAGGGAGCGGTACATGGCGTCGAGCACCTCGCGCGAGGCGTCGGTGCCGATGTGGCGGATCCTGGCCGGCAGCACCTTGATGCCTTTCGAGGCGGCCCGGCGGATCGTGTCGTGCACGTTCTGCCCGCTCGGCTCGTAAAGATGGGGATCGGCGCCGTCGGCGACGAAACGGTCGTCCACGGCTTTCATCAGGCGCTCCAGCTCCGCCGTGCCGACGTACTCTTCGAGGTTGCCGCCGTAGCCGGTCGTGATCGTCAGCTTGCCGTCGGAAGCCGACCCCGCGCCGCCCCAGCCGGACACCACCGCGCAGGACGGGCAGTTGACGCAGCGGTCGGCTTGCCCCGCCATGATCGGGCAGATTCGTTCCCTGATCAGCCGCCCCTTGTCGACGATCAGCACTCTTTTGCCGGCGCCGGCCAGTTCCTGCGCCGCGAAAATCCCCGCCGGCCCCGCGCCGACGATGATCGCATCGTAGTTCATGATTCTTCCCCCAAGTTCTTTTTGGGAACGTTTGATTTTACCGTTCGAGATCTTGATGAATTATAGCATGCCGGGAAAAACAAAAACGTCGGCGCGGAAAAAGCGGTGCGCTCTCGTCGAACTGCCCTGGGCGAGAAACTCTTCGATCCTGACGCCGAGAGGATTCAGGCGAAAATGTTCCACGTGGAACAATATAAACGGCCGCGCGACGATGAAAAAATCCATCGTCGCGCGGCCGTTTGCCGTCAGTGCCCGGTCTGTTACAGGTCGCGGCGGTCCACTTCCACGCGGTTCAGTTCGGGGATGCGGATAATCCGCGTGGCCACGCGCTCGGCCAGCGAAGGATTGTGCGTGATGGCGACGAGTCCCATGCGATGGCGCTCGGCGTAGTTCAGCACGAAGTTCCAGATGTGCGCCTGATTGAGCGCGTCGAGCATGGTGGTCATCTCGTCGGCGATCAGCAGGCGCGTCTCGGGGCGCATCACGCGGGCGACGCAGAAGCGCTGCAGTTCGCCGCCGGACAGCTCGACGGGCCAGCGGTCGTACCAGATGGAACGGATGCCCATTTCGTTCAGCACCTCGCCGTCCAACGGCCCCGCTTCGTACAGAGATCTTTCCATCTTCCAGCGCGGGTTGAGCGCTTTTTCAGGATGCTGATAGACGAGCTGCACGGGGCAGTAGCCTCTCGCCGGCAGCGGCGCGCCGTTCCACAGCACTGCGCCGCTGGCGGGACGCTCGTAGCCGGCCATCACCTTGGCCAGCGTGCTCTTGCCGTAGCCGCTGGGGCCGAGAATGGCGACGCGCTCGCCTTCCGCCACGGAGAGGCTGACGTCCTTCAAAATCCACGGACCGCTGCCGTAGCGGAAAGAAATTTTTTTCACCTCAAGCATGGCAGCCGCACCTCATTCCCCGTTCGTCCACGTCCCAGGTCGCGCCGCTGGAACCGCACGCCGCGCAGCGGTCGAGGCGAAAGCCGTTCTGCGGCAGCGCCCGGAACAGCGCGCGGCTGTACGGGTGCTTCAGCCCTTCTCCGTCGCCGCTGAAAGAGCTGACGGCCGCCGTCTCCACGACGCGTCCGTCGTAAAAGATCGAGATCGCGTCGGCGACGTGCAGCGCCAGGTCGATGTCGTGCGTGATCAGCAGCATCGCCTTGCCGTGATCGGCCATGACGCGGAAGTCTTTGAGCGCCTCCAGCGCGATCTCCAAATCGAGCCCCGGCGTCGGCTCGTCGGCGATGATCAGTTCGGCGTCGGCCACGTAGGCCGTGGAGAGCAGCACGCGCCGCGCCATGCCGCCCGAAAGCTGGAATGGATAGAGTTTTTCCACGCCCGGCTTCAGACCGAAATGGGCGAACGCTTCGCGCATCTTCGCACACCGTCCCCTGCCCGGGACGCCGCAGACTTGGGGACCGACGCGCATCAGCGGGTCGAGAAACGCCACCGACTGGGGGATGAAGGCGATCTCGCGCCCGCGCAGCCGCGCTTTCGTTTCCGCCGTCATCGCTTCGCCGCGGTAGAACATCTCGCCGCCGGTGCGCGCGTTGCCGGGCAGAATGCCCATCACCGCGTGCGCCAGCAGGCTTTTGCCGGAACCGCTGGAACCGACCACGGCGAGAATCTCGCCCGCGCTCAGCGTCACGCTCAGATCGGCGATGGCCTGGAACGTCACTTTCTCCAGCCGCGCGTCGTAGCTCTCGAAACCGACCGACAGGTGGCGCACGTCAAGCAGGATGTGCTTGTCTTCGTTCATGAGGGCCTCCTATTCGCGGGCGCTGTGCGGGTCGATCAGTACCCGCAGATAGTCGCCGACGCCGTCGAAAAGCTGCGTCACCAGCAGCAGCGCGACTCCGGGGAAGAACGCCGGCCACCACATCCCCGCCGCCAGATACTTCATCGATTCCGAGAGGATCACGCCCATGGCCGGCGTGTCCAGCGGCAGACCGTAGCCGAGGAAGGTGATGCCCGCTTCGTGCAGGATCGCGTGCGGAAACAGCAGGATCAGACCCACCACGTACTGCGGGAAGACGTGCGGGACGATGTGCCGTACGGCGATGTGCAGCGGCCCTTTGCCCAGCCTGCGGGCCACCTGCACGTACTGGGCCGAACGGATCTGCATGACCTCGGCGCGAATCAGTCGCGTCAGGTTGGGCCAGTGCGTCACCGCCACGCCCGTGATGACGCCGGCCGCGCCGCCGCCCATGGCGATGGAAATCAGAATGAGCAGGATCAGGTGCGGCACGCCCATGCACAGATCGACGAGATAGTTGACCACGGCGTCCACCGTGCCGCCGAAGATCGCCGACAGACTGCCGAGGACCAGTGCGATCACCGAACTGATCGCCGCCGACAGCAGGCCGATACGGATGCTCAGCGACAGCCCCGCGACCGTGCGGTAGAACATGTCTCGCCCGAGATTGTCCGTGCCGAACAGATGCGCCAGCGACGGCGCCAGGCGGCGGGCCGAATAGTTTGCCTCGAAACTTTCCGGCGGCAGCAGCAGCCCCCAGACGAATACGCCCGACAGGATCAGCGTTCCCGTGCCGATCATCAGCAGCGTTTTGCGGCGGCGATTCAGCCAGGCCCTCGCCGGTTTTGCGCAGGCAAGCTCAGACACTGGAGCGCCCTCCCTCGCGGATCTGCGGGTCGACGAAGCCGTAAATGAGGTTGGCCGCGAGGTTGCCGGCGAACACGAAAAGGACGCTGAACAACGCGATTCCCATCAGCAGCGGCGCGTCGGCGTGAAGCCCCGCCTCGACGGCGGTGGCGCCAAGCCCTGGATAGGAGAAAACTTTCTCCGCCAGCACCGAGCCGCCGAACAGTTCGCTCACCGAAGCGCACTGCAGCGTCACCGCCGGCAGGGCGATGTTGCGCAGGCCGTGGCGGCGGATGATCTGGCCGAGCGTCTCGCCGCGGGCGCGGGCGAAGACGACGTACTCGCTCTCGAGCACGTCGATCAGCTTCTGCCGCGTGTGCAGCGCGATGTTGGCCACGCCTGTGATGGACAATGTCAGCGCCGGCAGGACGAGGTGATGGAGCCGTTCGCCCCAGGTGACCTCCGAGGCGAGGCGCCCGATCGGAATGGAGAGTCCCAGCGGGAACCAGCGCAGCTCGACGGCGAAGACCACCAGCACCAGCAGACCGATCCAGAACGTCGGCGTCGACGCCAGCACGAGGCTGAACGTCCTGACGATCTTATCGAGCCAGCTGTCGCGATACGTGCCGGCGGCGACGCCAAGAACGAGCCCCAGCGCGCCGGAGAGCGTCCATGCCGTGCCCATCAGCAGCAGCGAGGCCTTGAAACGCTCGCGCAGCACCGACGCAACCGGCTGATGCAGCGACACCGACCTGCCCAAATCGCCGTGAAGCGCGCGTTTTGCCCAGATCACATAGCGCTGGAGCGGCGGCTTGTCCAAATCCCATTGTTCTTCGATGTGGGCCCGCTGTTCGTCGGAGACGTTGATCTCGCCCAGAAAGGCGTCGACGGCGTTCATCGGCGAGGCGGTGACCAGAAAGAAACTGAGCATCGAAGCGGATGCAAGCAAGAGCAGCATTCGCGTCAGCGAGCCGCTCAGATATTTCAGAAGGCTTTTATTCACGGGAACGGGAGCTCCTTCCTTTGTCCTGTGTCGAAAAAACGAAAGCATGGCTGAATTCCGCCTTTCGGCAGAACTTCATGAAAAGCCTCAGTCGTCCCAGGACCACTTGTTCATGTTCTCGACGACCGAAAGTCCCTGATTGCGTACGGGGATCTTATTCAGCGGGGGGAGGCGTAGCCCCTTGCGGACGAGATAATTGTTCCGGGGACGGCTGATGTACAGAAACGGCACGTCCGCGGCGGCACGGGCCTCGGCCTTGCTCCAGAACGCGCTGGCCGTGTTCTGGTCCGTGGCGCGCATCGCCTGGTCGATGAGCGCGTCGACGTCGGGATTGCTGTAGGACGACGGATTGTTGATGACGGCCTTGTTGATGTTGGAGGAATGGTAATACAGTCTGAAGTCCATGGGGCTGGGAGCGCCGACGCTCCAACACGTAGGGACCGCGCGGGCTTTTCGGCATTCCGCCCAGGGCGCCGATCTGGCGATGATGCGGATGCCGAGAGCTTTGGCGTTATCAGCCAGCGCCACCACCGTATTGTAGCGATCCAGATCGTTGCTGCGGCCGGTGACGGTGAACTCGGCCTTGACGCCGTTTTTCTCGCGGATGCCGTCTCCGTCGGTATCTTTCCAGCCGGCGTCTTCGAGGAGCTTTTTGGCTTCTTCGACGCGATTGTCCTCAAAATCGATATGAGCCGCCCAAGGAAGCGTGTCGCTGCCAATCGAGCAGGCCGGCGTGCCCATGCCGTTCAGAGCGCGTTCCACCAGCTGCCGGCGGTTGATGCCGATATCCAGCGCCTTGCGGATCGCGGGGTCGCACGTCACGTTGTTGCCCGTCTTGCTTCCGTCGGGGGCCGTTCCCTCCGGAATGACCGGCAGGTTCACCGCCAACGTCCCCAGGACGTCGAGGCTCAGCAGCTCCATCCCTTCCACCGCCGAGTGCGCGTACTCGGAATTGACGAGGACGAGATCCAGCTGCCCCGATTGAGCGGCGGCCAACGCCGCGTCTTCGTCGATCTTGAGAATCGTGACGCGCCGGAACGGCGATTTTGTGCCGTAATAATAGGGGTTCGGTTCGAGAATCAACTGCTGATCTTTCTGGAAATCGACGACGCGCCAGGCTCCCGAACACACCGGCCGGTCGCCGTACGCTTCGTGATAAGCGTGCGCCGGCACGATGCCCACAAAGCTCAGAGCGTAAGGGAACAGCGACGAAGGCTCGCTCAACGTGAATTCTACCGTGAAATCGTCGGGGGCCTTCACGCTCTCCATGACCGTCAGGTCGGCGGCCGAAGCGCTGGCCTTGGTCTTCTCGTAGGTGAAGACGATGTCTTGGGCGGTCAGCGGCGTGCCGTCGGCGAACTTTGCGTCGCGGCGGATCTCATACGTGTAGCTGAGACCGTCGCCGCTGATTTTCTCGCGTATCGCCAGATCTTTTTCGAGCACGTTGTCCTTTCCCGACTTCAGCAGGTGGCAGTGAAAAATATCGGGCCCCCATACGCCGTGCCCGAGAATGGGATCGAATTTGCCCGCCACCATGTTGACGCCCGTAGAGATCACGATCTCGTCCTTCGCCATGGCCGTGCCGCAGAGCACGGCTGCCAGAGCCAACGCCGCAAGAAAACTCTTTTTCATGTCTGCCTCCAAAGTATGCTTGCGCGGAAAACCGCGCTCTTGGCGCTTTGGCCGGAGAGTGAAAACGAAAAAACACGCCGGCTGCGTCCGCAGGGACACAGACCGGCGCGTCCGTTTTCACGCGCGCTCGGCGCTCGCTTTGGGCACGGCAAACGCTTCTTTCGAAAATGTACACGTCTCCTGACTCGCGCTCTGAAAGACGATGGTCTTGCCGCGTTCACGTCTGTTTTCCCATGGCGAAGCCACAGTGACGGACTTTCGTCACGGCGCCCACACCGCGGCGGCGCTTCGGCGTGACCTCGCGCTTACAGTGCCGGCCGCGCGGGGAGTTTCACCCCGTTCCATTTACGCCGCTTCCGCCGAACGAAAGGGAAACGGCGACACATTTTCCGCAATTCTTTCCATACAGCAAGTTCAATATAACTTCGCGAAAAAATCAATTGACGGCAAAGAAACCGCCTCGTGTCCGGCGCGAAACGTTTTCGCCGAAAAGACGCGGGCGGATCTCCGTCACGCGCGGTTTCCCGAGGCGCTACTTTTTCAGCACCATCAGACCGTAGGGCATACGGCGTTCGCGCCCGTCGCTGACGGCGTTGACGACATGACCGTCCCACCACATTTCCGAAGAGCCGCCGCCGTCGAGATTGAGCAGGGCGGTCAGCCCCAGTCGGCGGCCGAGCTGTTCGGCCTCGTTCAGGAACAGGCCGCGGCTGTGCCACGACGAGCGGCCGTCCGCCACGATCCAGACCATGCGCTTGCCGTCCCAGCCGAGCAGCGTGCGCGGATGGCGCAGCGTGAGGATGCTCAGGCTCAGCATTTCGTCCCAGAACTGGTGCCCGGGCGCGTACAGCAGCGGCCCCGCCTGCACGGCGCTGGCGACGTCGATGGGCGGAGTCTCGCGCCACTGCGTTTCGAGCGCGACGCGGTCGCCTTTCTGCAGCGTGAACTTGGGATCGCGGCTGACGATCAGCCACTCGTCGGGCCCCATGTCGCGGCTGAATTGGAGCGCCGGCACCGCCTCCTGCACCAGTTCGTCGTGCACGCGGGCCACGAGGCCGTTGTTGCCGGCGCGGGTCTCGGACGCGCCCAGCGCGGGCGTGAGGATCGCCGTCGAGCCGTAATCAACCTTGGAATTGAGCAGCACGGGCGCAAACGGCCCGCCGTTGACCGACAGGCGCATGCGGAATTCGCCGCCGCCGAAGTACATCTTGCCCCGTTTGTCCCATGCCGCCATGGAGCGGTTGTAGTAGGGCAGCGTCACCGGCAGGCCGCCGGCGAACAGCGTGCCGATGGGGCCGTTGCCGCCGAAATAGCCTCCGTTCACAGCCGCGAGCGCCTTGTGGGCGGCGGCGATCTCCGACAGCTTGGCGAGCGTTTGGGAACTGACGGCGCGGTTCATGCCGATCACGGCGTCGGCCGGATCAGCCGGCGTGAAAGACGTCCAGAACAGGGCGCTGCTGTCGCCGGACTCCGGCAGGATCACGGCGCCGAATCCGTTGCCGAGGCGAGTCGCCCATTCGTGGGCCTGGCTGCGGTCGGCCACCAGCGGCGTGAAAACGCCGTAGCTGAAATCGACTTCCCGCACGCTCAGCGGACACGCTTCGCTCGTCTTTTTCCGCGCGAAAGCGCTGGCCTGCGCCTCCGTGTCGAAGATGCCTAGCTGCACGCGCCAGCCCTGCGGCGGCCGTCCCACGTTTTCGCGGTGGATGCGCAGCGCGCCTTCGGGGCGTTTGATCTCGTGGTCCCAGACCAAACTGGCGCGGCAGCGCCCGGCCCATTCCAGAACTTCGCTCAGCTGTGTTTCGGTGATGCTGTCCCACGGTTTGGAAGACACGCTCCGCGGCGCCGCCGGTTGGACCGACTTGGCCAGCGCCACGTAGCCGGAAATGTAGGCCGGCAGACTTTTGTCCTCCGGCGGCAGCGCCCAGGCCGCCGTTTCCGCCTCGTGGCGGAATCCCATGGCCTGAAACGCGAACATCAGCGCTTCGGCGTTCGTGCAGGCGATCTCCGGCGAAAAATCGTCGGCCGGGTAGAGGATCCCCAGCGAAAGCGCCGACAGCAGCGCCGGCCCGTAAGGCGTCGTCTCGTCCACGTCGCCGAACGTCTTGCCCGTCTTCAGCGGCAGGTCGAGGACCTGCATCAGCTCGCCCAGCACCTTCCCGCGCGGCACTTCCGCGCCGGCCGTTCCCGCGGCCGCAACCAGCAAAGCCAGAACCGGAACGGCGATCTTTTTCAACGGCATGAATGACATGTTTTCAGTCTCCTTTTTTCTAAAACAGTTATCGGCTTATTTTAGCATCTTCCGGGAATTCCGTCAGATCCCGAGCGCCGTCCGCGCGGCGGCGAAATACGGCGCGTTGGATCGTCGCGGCGTCGCCGCTTTCCGTCGGAACCGGCCGGGCGCCGCGGTGTAATTTTTCTCCCGATACCTCTCATCTCCGCGTGGACGGAGCTTGCTCCCTGGCCGATTGGATCCACGTCATGGTGTGATCGAAAAAGCCGCCGGATCTCGACGACCTGACCGCCGTCTGGGAAGATGGCTGCATCATAAGCAAAGTTGGGCAGTACCGCCGGATCGTCCGGAAGATCTGCAGCAAGAGAAAGCATATGACTTAGTAGACATGCGCTTCCCCGCGGCGTATAATAAAAATATAAAAAGGAGCGTGACGCCAATGCTGGGGACGGCCGTGGCCGCGAGCGTGGTTATGAGTCCGGTATTCGAACTGCTGATGCTGGGGCTGCGGCGTCAGTGTTGCTGTACTATTACTTGAAGAGTTGGCCGCAAAACGAAAGAGGGGCTGCTCCTGAAAGGAGGGTGATGGTTTTTGGAAGTGTTTTTGATACTGGGACCTTTGTCGATTGTTTTGATTATTGCCACGGCGGTAATAGGTCTTATAATCTTTGAGTTTCAGGCATGGAGACGTCACCTGTACAGCGGGTGGCTGGATTTTATATCTTCTCACGTTTTCGCTGTCCTAGTCCTCTGGGGGCTGTGGCACTTCGTCCCTTGGCTGTTCAGAACTTTGTTCTGGCTGCTGGGAGTGGAATTTAACAACTAAAGGTGTTTTTGAGCCGCTTTCCTGCCGGGAAGCGGCTTTCTTGCGGACTTATGTCAGAAGGTGATTTTATGGCGACTCCCAAGTTGCAGATTATTATAGGAGCGGATATATCCAAGGCTGAACGCGAATTGAAGAGGTTTTCTTCCCCGCATCAAAGGCCTGACCAAGGACATGCAGAATTTCGGCGCGTCGATGACGCGCATCACGGCGCCGCTGGCCGGGCAGGGGTGGATTTCTTGTTTTTATCCGGGAAATTGAGTTATGGTTATAGATGAAATCAATGCAAAATTAGATAGATTTTAAGATTATCTATCTATCCTATTGACACGGCATTGACTTGAAGTAGATTATCTTTATATCGTGTCGATATTCAGTTCGGCAAAACCGTTCGCTCATTCAGCGGGGAGGAGAAATTCGTGGTTGGCGAGATCAACAAAGACGAACTCACCAAAAAGATGTCAGATAACCTTGTGGTGCTAAGAGCGATGCTGCGGTTAAAGCAATCTGAGCTTGCCGAAAAGGTTGGAATCAGCAGACAGACCCTTCTGGAGATTGAAAAGGGGAAGCGGGCGCTGCAATGGAATGTGTTTGTCGCCTTACTGTCTGTTTTCCGTGAGGACAACGGCACCAACGATCTGTTGTTACACTATGGAATATACACGCCAGAACTCGGCAGATATTTAGTATCGCCAGAGAGCTGCGGCAACAAGTAACAACTTAATTGGACTACTTGGAGGAAAACATTATGGCGATTAAGAAAAGCAACCTCTATTCCAGCCTCTGGGCCAGCTGCGACAGTTTGCGCGGCGGCATGGACAGTTCGCAGTATAAGGACTATATTCTTACCCTCTTGTTCGTGAAGTATGTGTCGGACAAGTTTAAGGGCGTTGCCTATGGCGACGTCGATGTTCCGGAAGGCGGAAGCTTCGACGACATGCTCGCGCTCATAGGCAACAAGAATATCGGCGAAGAGATGGATAAAATCATCGCTCGCCTTGCCGAGGCGAACAACCTTCGAGGGGTGATCGATAACGCACACTTTAATGACGAAGATAAGCTGGGCAAGGGCAAAGAGATGGTGGATAAACTGAGTGAACTGCTCGGTATATTCCGCGACCAGATGCCCGACTTCTCCAAAAATCGAGCTGATGGCGATGATATCATCGGCGACGCTTATGAATACCTGATGCGGAATTTTGCCACTGAGAGCGGCAAGAGCAAGGGGCAATTCTATACTCCCGCCGAGGTGTCCCGTGTCCTTGCAAAAGTTGTGGGCATTGAACAAGCCCATGGCAATGATGTCACCCTCTATGACCCCGCTTGCGGTTCGGGTTCCTTGCTTATACGAGCCGCCGAAGCCGCGCCTGTGGAGGTTGCCATATACGGCCAGGAGAAGGAAGGCATGACTGCCGGTCTTGCCCGGATGAACCTCGTGCTGCACAATCGAGCGACCGCTGAGATAAAGGGTGGTTATAGCACGTTCTCCGATCCGCAGTATAAGAACAAAGATGATGATAGTGTGCTTCGAACGTTCGACTTTGCCGTGGTCAATCCACCGTTTTCCGATAAAAACTGGACGCACGGGCTAAAAGAGTTCGGACGCTTTGACGGGTACGGCGACCGTCCACCGCAAAAGAACGGTGATTTTGCTTGGCTGCTTCACATCATTAAGTCCCTGAAACGCAACGGCAAGGCGGCGGTCATTCTGCCCCATGGCGTCCTCTTCCGTGGAAACGCCGAGGCAACTATTCGACAATCCATCATAGACAAAGGGTATATTAAAGGCATCATAGGTTTACCCGCCAATCTTTTCTACGGCACGGGCATTCCTGCCTGTATTATCGTCATAGACAAAGAAAACGCTGATGAGCGAGATGGAGTCTTCATGATTGACGCCAGCCGCGACTTCATTAAAGACGGCAACAAGAACCGACTGCGCGAACGAGATATTTACAAGATCACCGAGGTCTTCAATCAGCGGCTCGAGCTGCCGAAATACTCCCGTTTTGTGCCAAACAGTGAGATAAAGGAAAAAAACGCTTACAACCTCAATATTACACGTTATATAGACAGCAGCGTGGCTGAGGACTTGCAGAGTATAGACGGCCATTTGAACGGCGGTATCCCGACCGCGGACGTGGAGAGTCTTTCGCGCTATTGGGAGACTTTTCCAAATCTGCGTGGGCAGTTGTTTAAGGGCTTCCGCGAGGGCTTTGAGACACTGACCGTCGGAAAAGACGAGGTGCGGGATACCATCTTCGGTGATGCGGATTTTTCTGCCTATGCTGATACGGTAGAAGCCGCCTTTGAGAAGTGGAAAGCCGGTGCGGACGGCAAACTCCGCGCCATCACCGGCGCGACAAAGCCAAAACGATTGATTGCCGAAATCGCCGAGGAAATACTGACCGACTTCGAGTCTGTTGCTCTCGTGGATAAATATGACGTCTACGAAGTGCTTCTTTCCTATTGGAACGAAACGATGTCCGACGATGTTTACCTTATTGTGCAAGACGGCTACGAGGCTATCCGCGACATCGAGGTGTTTATGAAGGCCTCCACGAAAAAGAAGAAGGATGGCACCGAGGTCAAGCAAGAGAAAGAAACGGGCTGGGATGGCAAGCTCGTGCCGAAAGCCCTCATCATAGATATGTTTTTTTCTACCGAGCAGAAAGCCATATCCGATATGGACACCGTCATCGCGGTGGCTCAGGCTGAACTGGACGAGATGGTCGAAAGCGCCGAGGAAGACTCGGTGATTAAAGATGTGCTGAAAGACAACGGCAACCTCGACAAACCGAAACTGAAAAAGAAGCTGAAAGACACAGAACTCGATGCCGACGATAAGGCGGTGCTGACCGCTTTGCAGACCTTGGTCACAAGGGTTGACGAAGGCACAAAGGCAGTCAAAGACCTCCGTGCCGCACTTGACAAGAAGACCCGCGAGCAATATCCCAGGCTAACCGAAACCGAGTGCGTGGGACTACTTTTGAACCGCAAATGGTACTGCGCAATCATCAGCGGCATCTATGCGCTTTATACAGCTGTGAGTCACCGCATTTCCGACCGCGTGACTGAACTCAATGAGCGCTATGAGCAAGCCCTGCCAGAACTCGAAGCAGAGGTCGCACAGCTTGAGGGTAAGGTTCAATCTCATCTGGAAAGGATGGGATTTGTATGGTGACTTGGGAAAAAGTAGAATTGGGCAAATCAGCTGACATTTTCCGTGGCGGCTCACCCCGTCCTATTCAAGCGTACCTAACGCAAAGCAGGAATGGTGTTAACTGGATCAAAATCGGTGATGTGGCGCAGAATGCAAAGTATATCAGTACGACTGAGGAAAAAATCACTCCTGAAGGTGCTGTATATTCTCGTGCTGTCAGCAAGGGAGATTTCATTCTTTCAAATTCGATGAGTTTTGGCAGGCCATACATTTTACGAATCGACGGATGCATTCACGATGGTTGGCTCACGATTCAAAACTATCAGAATAGCTTTGACACAGATTTTCTTTATTATGTTATGGGTTCAGAGGAAACTTTAAAGCAATACATCAGTATGGCTGCTGGAAGTAGTGTGCAGAACCTTAATAAAGAAAAGGTGTCACGTGTTATTGTTGTAAAGCCACCCCTCCCCGAACAACGCCGCATAGCTGAAGCGCTCTCGGACACGGACGCCTTGCTTGCTGCGATGGAGAAACTCATCGTCAAGAAGCGCACCATCAAACAGGGCGCAATGCAGGAGCTGCTTACAGGTAAGCGGAGGTTGTCGGAGTTTGAGGGTGAGTGGGTAGAGAAAACTGTTGATGATTGTCTTGACGAGATAATAGGCGGTGGAACACCTGCACGTTCTAACGCTGCTTTTTGGAATGGCGGTATCCCCTGGGTTACAGTAAAAGACTTTGCTACATTCAATAGCCGCTCTACGCAGGAATACATCAGTGACATTGGATTGTGCAATAGTGCAACCCATTTAATATCAAAAGGGGCCCCAATTATTGCGACAAGGATGGGGCTTGGTCAAATAGTCGTTTACGATATTGATGTGGCAATTAACCAGGATTTGAAAGCTCTAGTATTGAATGATTCGATAATTACAGATTATTTTGTGTTTTGGTTTGAAAGCCAAAAAGCTAATTTTGAATCAATGGGAACCGGAAGTACGGTCAAGGGCATTAGGCTAGAGCAATTAAAAGAATTTCCGATTCTTTTGCCGCCAACAATTGCTGAGCAAGTTGCCATCGCTGAAATACTCTCCGATATGGACGCGGAGATTGATGCGCTTACGGCGAAGCTGAATAAGCTGCGGAATATCAAGCAGGGGATGATGAGCGAACTTCTGACGGGCAGGATCCGGCTTGTGGGGTCTGAACCCGCAAAAACAGCGGCTGATATTTATCAAGAACAGAAAGCCGAACCGATTCGCCATATTGCGGAAGACACCAATCCTAAAGGACACAACCAGCAATTTGACGATGCAGTCATGATTGCGGGCATTGTGGACGCGCTTTACTCCGACAAGTACCCGCTGGGCAGGAAAAAGGTGCAGAAGTGCCTCTATCTCCTGCGTCGCTACCAAGGCGAAAGCACGGCGGCGTTCAAGAAAAAAGCGGCGGGTCCCTATGCTGACGAAGTGCGCTATAAGGGTGGCGAGCCGATAGCCAAAAATGCGAACTACATCGCCACCATCAACAAAAAACAAGGTACAACCTTTGCCCGTGGAAAAAACATCGGTAAAGCCCTTGGCTATATCCAAAGTTGGGGCAAAGAGGATGACATAAAGTGGGTGGCTGACAAATTGAGATTCAAGAAGGTTGATGAATTGGAGCTTCTTGCCACGGTGGATATGGCAGCCTGCGACCTGACGGAGGCGGGAACGCCCGTGTCCGTGCAGTCAATCAAATACCTAATTGCCACCAATGCCGAGTGGAAGGCAAAGCTAAAAAAGCAGACCTTCAGCGATGCCAACATTGCCCGTGCCCTTCGGGAACTGAACACCCTGTTGCAAGGAGGGAGCTAATCAATGCCGCGGATTAACGAAGCCGAACGCAAAACCCAAAACCGTGTACTTGCCCTGTTCCAAGACAAGGCAGGGTTAAACTATGCCTATTTGGGTGACTTGCATGGACAGCTAAACACAAATATCATGGTAGATCGCTTAACCGCCTGGCTCACCTCGGCCAAAGGCGGTGGGTACAGTCAGGTTATCGCCGAGAGAGCCGTATCTGAACTCGTCAAAGCGACGGGTAATCTGCAACAGGGCTTATATAAGGCGAATCAGAACGTGTACTCGCTCCTGAAATACGGCGCCAAAGTCCGTGAGACCCCCGGCGCCCCAGACAAGACGGTCTATTTTATCGACTGGAAGCATTCCCAAAACAACGAGTTTGCCGTCGCCGAGGAAGTGACGATAAAATCAGGCAACGAACGCCGCCCCGATATTGTGGTATACGTTAACGGCATCGCCCTTGCGGTCATTGAACTCAAAAAGTCCACCGTATCGGTGTCGCAGGGCATACGGCAGAACCTCTCCAACCAGAGCGAGCATTTCAACAAGCCGTTCTTTTCCACCATCCAGTTCGTGATGGCGGGCAACACAGGGGAGGGGCTTCGCTACGCCGCCATAGAGACGCCGGAGAAGTATTATCTCGAATGGAAAAATGATGCCGTCAACACTGTGGCACAACCACAAGACGATGTATCACTCGATATTTTGGAGAAGTGCAAAACCCTGCCCAACAAACTCGACTGGCAGCTATTCAGTATGTTCCAGAAGCGTCGCTTCCTCGACCTTATCCATAACTTCATCGTGTTCGATAAAGGCGTCAAGAAGGTTTGCCGCCACAACCAATTTTTCGGCGTAAAGAAAGCCCAGATTAAACTGAACAGGAAGCAAGGCGGCATCATCTGGCATACCCAAGGCAGCGGCAAAACCCTGACGATGGTTTGGCTCTCCAAATGGATACTGGCGGAAAATCCCGAAGCTCGTGTCCTCATCATCACCGACCGAGACGAACTTGACGAGCAGATGGAAAAGGTCTACTTGGGTGTAAACGAACAAGTCTACCGCACCAAGTCCTGTGACGATCTTGTAAAGCGCTTGGATAAAACCGAGAAGCGGCTTATCTGCTCACTGATTCATAAGTTCGGCGTCCGTACCGGTTCGGAATCCAGCGAAGCCCAGACCAAAAAGTCTGTCGAGCAATTTATTCGCGAATTGAAAGCCGCTCTGCCTACTGATTTTAAGGCGAAGGGCGATTTTGTCGTTTTCGTGGACGAGTGCCACAGAACCCAGAGCGGTCTCTTACACGAGGCAATGAAGGAGATTTTGCCGAACGCTATCTTCATTGGTTTCACGGGCACACCGCTCCTTGTCAAGGATAGAAAGACAAGCATCGAGGTTTTCGCACCGGGTTATATTCATACCTATAAATATGACGAAGCTGTCGCCGACGGCGTTGTTCTTGACCTCCGCTACGAAGCCCGCGACATTGAGCAGATTATCACCAATCAGGAGCGCATAGACCAGTATTTCGATATGAAGACCCGCGGGCTGAACGACGCGGCGAAAGCCAAGTTGAAGTCCAAATGGGGCAATATGCAGAAGGTCTATAGTTCCCTGAAACGGCTTGAAGTTATTGCCGAGGATGTTATCACCGATTTTGATATTAAAAACCGTCTTGCCGACGGCAACGGAAACGCCATGCTCGTGGCTGATTCCATCTATTCAGCCTGCAAGTATTACGAGGTGTTCCAGTCTCGTGATTTCAGGCAATGCGCCATTGTTACGTCTTTTATGCCGCTCGCCGGCAATCTCCGCACCGAAGCCGAGGACGCAGAGGAGTTTAAGAAATTCGAAGTTTACACGCAAATGCTGAACGGGCAAAGTACCGAGGACTTTGAAGCCGAAGCCAAGCGCAAGTTCATTGAGGAACCGGCGCAGATGAAACTGCTCATAGTGGTAGATAAGCTGCTGACAGGTTTTGACGCCCCGCCTTGCACTTACCTTTATATTGACAAGTCTATGCACGACCACGGGCTTTTCCAAGCCATCTGCCGGGTCAACCGTCTGGATGGCGAGGAGAAGGACTTCGGCTATATCGTGGACTATAAGCAGTTGTTTGGCGACCTGGCGAATGCCCTCAGCAAATATACCGCAGGAGCATTCGAGGGTTATGACGCCAAAGACGTCGAGGGCTTGATAAAAGACCGCCTTGGCGAGGCGAGGAAATATCTTGACGCTACCCTTGAGGAACTAGAAGACCTCTGCGGCGGCGTTCCCGCTCCGCGAGCCGAGATTGACTATATCCGTTATTTTTGCGGCGAAGACGGCGTGGGCGGCATCGACGACGAGTTCTGTTCCCGCAGCCGTGAAAAGCTGTATAAACTGGTGAACCGCCTTATCCGCGCCTATGCCGGGATTAAAGGCGAAATGGAAGAGTCTGGCTACACTGTTGCCGAGCAAGCAGACATAGACAAGAAAGTCACGTTCTACACCGCTTTGAAGGAAACCATCGGCAACGCGAGCGGCGACTTTATCGACCTGAAGTCGTATGAGGCGGATATGCGCCGACTTATCGATATCTACATTAAAGCCGATGACAGCCGTAAAATAGGTGAATTCGACGACTTCACTCTGCTCGACTTCGTGCTGGCCCAGGGAGAGAAGCTTGGCGGCAAAGGTAAAGAAGCGGCGGCCGAAGCGATTGAGAACAACATTCGCAAAAAGATCGTTGAGAAAATCCTCATCAATCCGAAGTATTATGAAAAGATGTCGGCTATTCTCGACGAACTCATCAAGGCAAGGCGCGAGGGTGCAACCGCTTATGAAGAGATGCTCTCCAAGTATATCGAGTTGGTCAAGAACGCCGAAACCCCGGAAAACAATCCACGTTACCCGGAAAGCATACGTTACAGCGGAGCGTTAAGAGCTTTATTCGATAACTGTGGCGAGGACGAGGCTCTGGCTCTTGCCCTTGACAAAGCTGTCCGCGAAAGCAAGCAAGACGGTTTCCGGCACAACGAGTTTAAAGAGCGGCGCATAAAGCAAGCGCTGTATAAGGTTCTGAAAGACAAAGACGAGGTTGAAAAGGTCTACAACATCGTTGTGGAGCAGGGGGAGTATTGAGTGCTGCTGAACATTTCGGACATACCGATAGAGGTGTGCAAAAAAAATATCAAAAATATGCACCTCTACGTTAAACCTCCTCACGGTAACGTAACGGTGTCCGCCCCTCTCGCAATGAGCGACGAGGCGATTGAACGGTTCGTTCGGACTAAGCTCAGCTGGATAAAAAAACAAATCGCCAAGTTCAGTGACCAGCCTCGGCAATCCGAGCGGGAGTATGTTTCCGGCGAGACCTTATTTGTTTGGGGCAGGCAGTACTACCTTCAGACGGAATACGGCAGCAAAAATTCGCTTGTTCTTTCCGGCGATAAAGCCGTGCTGACGGTGCGCAAAGAAAGCACTGCCGATCAGCGTGAAAAGTTTGTCCGCGAATGGTACCGAAAGTTACTAAAGGCCGAAATAGTGAGGTTGCTCCCAAAGTGGGAAAAGATAACAGGTTTAAAGGCCTCAGGTTGGCAAACAAAGTACATGACCACACGGTGGGGAACCTGCAATATTAAGACGGGTAAGATATGGCTTAACCTCCAGCTCGCCAAGAAAACACCGGAGTGCCTTGAATACATCATTCTACACGAACTTATCCATCTCGTAGAGAAAACCCACAACGAGCTGTTCGTTTCGTTAATGGACAAGTATATGCCGATGTGGAGAGAAATCAAGGCGACTCTTAACGATCAGACGCTTGATTACATGGAGTAGAACAATCTGAGGGGGATAAAGAGTGCTTAGGATAACGCCACAAGGAAAACAGGAAGAGGTAATGGCTCTGCCTGCAAAAGGACATATCGTTGTACTGGGAACTGCCGGCAGCGGAAAGACAACCATAGCTCTGTTACGCGCACACCACCTCGCCAATATACCTAACGGCGGGCGGGTGCTGCTTGTTACATTCAACAGGGCTTTGGTCGAGTATATGCGTGGAATGAGTAACTCACGATCAGCAAAGTTGGTCGTAGAGAGTTATCATAAATTCGCCCGCGGTTACCTGAATAGCAGGGGGAAAATGCCGAGGCGGAACGGTATACTTGGCCCCGATGAAAAAGCATACTACATTGAGCAAGCCGTAGAATCCCTAAAAAAACTGCATCCACATGAATCTACTTTTCGACGGTCCAGAGAGTTCTTTATCGACGAGATAACCTTTATCGAGAAGTTCGGGTTCGCAGACCTTGCTTCATATAACTGTGCGGGGCGCATCGGGAGAGCAGCCGCCAATATCAAGCGCGAAAATCGTAAATGGATTTTTGCCGTTTATAAAAAATACATAGAACTCCGAGAAGAATCCGGTCGCAAGTACGACTGGGACGATTTGGCGTTCTATGTCCATGGCGAATTGCAGGAGGATAAGAGCGAACGGCGATATACACACATCATTGTCGATGAAGGGCAAGACTTCTCGCCTATGATGATTAGGTCATTGGTAGATGCAGTTGCTGATGGCGGGTCATTTACCTTCTTCGGTGATGTGGCCCAGCAGATATACGGGAGCCGTTTATCGTGGCGCGATTCTGGTATCAATACAGACAAGATATGGCGGTTCGATATGAACTACCGTAATCCTGCAGCTATTACTGCTTTTGCGAAGGACATTACCGAGAGTGAGTATTGGCAAGAAGACGGAGATATGGTCGATGCCACCGCTCAAATCGCCGAGGGGCCCAAACCCGTTCTCGTGAAATTTTCAAGCAAGCCGCGTGAGATATCTTGGGTAGTCGATAGGGCAATCTCCACAGGCAGAACTTCGTCGACCGTTATTATTTGCCGGAACAGAGCCGACATCGACTCCTTTATGCTGGCGCTGAAAAATAAGGGATGCGACGCGACGGAAATCGATAAAGATACGCCAGGTTATGCCCATGTCAAAACAGTTTACCTTACTACATTCCATTCGGCAAAAGGTCTGGAATTCGACAACGTATTTGTTCCGTTTCTAACCGACGACAAATTACCAGACCTCGAAACGGTAGCTAATTCAGTGTCTAAGAAAGAGGCTTATTCCAATGAGATAAAGCTGCTTTATGTGGCAGCCACTCGTTCTAAATTCGGCTTGTATATGTCATACAGTGGTGCGCTTTCGCCACTCTTCCCAAAAGGTAGGGGTAGCTATGATTTTCACGAGGAGGATGTGGTATGAGCGCATACGATATTTTAGTGGCTCGGGGCGTTAACCGCTTATGTCACTTTACAAAGTTTCAGAGTCTGACTCATATTATCCCGTCGGAGACGGGTGTTTTGGCGAGCAGTTCAATTCGACAAGACACGAAAAACGTCACCGACAAGGAACGCTACGACAACGAACTTGATTATGTGTGCTGCTCGGTGCAGTACCCAAATTCATGGTTCCTGAAAAAAGCCATGCAAAACAACACCGACAAGATATTTAAAGACTGGGTTGTTTTGTATGTAGACTTGAGCATACTAAATTGTAAAACCGCAAAATTCTGCCCATGCAATGCGAGCAAATGTAGCGGGTCATATATTAACGGTAACATGGAAGAGGTCGAGTCAATTTTCGCCACTTCTGTACCGACGTTTTCATATCCAAGGTCACCCAAAATGCTCGCTTCTTGCCCGACAGATGGTCAGGCAGAGATCTTAATAAAAGAAAGCATTCCGCGTGAATATATTATCGGCATTGCAACCGGCAATGAGGATGTTGCCAAGCGGGTATACGCAATGCTGAAAATGCATGGCGTTGAGCAAATACCGGTTTATGTTGCACCAGACGTGATTGCACCAAACTGGAGCAATATGATTAAGAATGGTCAGAAACCAGGCGAAGCGATGTGCGTTTGGTCAGAGGAGGAATAACTTATGGCTATAACGATACCAACCCAAATAGAAAAATGTAAAGGAGCTATGCTTGCCACAGCTATTGGTGACGCGCTGGGTTGGCCGAACGAGCCGCGTTCTAAGAATCGAATAGAGAAACCAAAGGTCAATGACTTTTTTGTCGAGTGGACTCGTAGCTGTAAGGAACCTCGTTGGCACGATGAGAGGATTCTCCCCGGCGAATACAGCGACGACACGCAAATGACACTTTCCGTGGCACGAAGTATAATCGTTGGCGACTGGGAGAGGTTTCTTGCCGAGAAGGAGCTTCCCTTCTGGCTACGATACGAGCGTGGCGGTGGTGGGGCTTTGCTGAAAGCCGCTCGGTCGATTAACGACAAAAAAGAGCTCCTCTGGCAATCACCCTATCATGCGAAGGCTTATTTTAGTGCCGGTGGCAATGGTGCAGCGATGCGTATTCTGCCGCATGTTATTGCTAATGCCAACAGAGCCGATATATCAGCGTTGATGCTTGATGTAATTAAGGATACGCTTATTACCCATGGCCATCCGAGAGCTTTTTTGGGCGCAACTTGCTACGCCTTTGCTTTGGACTACCTCTTGCGAAAAGATACTGTCCTCGAATACGGCGAACTGGTCTCTGCCGTTATCGATGGGCAACAATCTTGGGGTGCATTCCCTAACCATGATGTTTTCGGGCAATGGCTCGGAACAGCAAAACAATATGCGGGATTCGACTATGCCCAAGAGTGGGAGAAAGACCGCAGTAATATGCTACATCAACTTGAATTCATCAAGTCTTCATTGAAAAAGGGACTCATGTTGGACGACACGAAAATCATGACTAATTTAGAGTGCTTTGGCAATGTAAATGGAGCTGGCGATGTTGCTGCTTTAGCTGCTATTTATCTGGCTTCACGGTACGCCACTAATCCCACATTGGGGATAAAGGTGCCTGCCTTTTCGTTCAACGCCGATACTGACACAATTGCTTCGATAACAGGTGGCCTGCTCGGAATGCTGTGCGGAACCAGCTGGATTCCGACCGAGTGGAAGGTCGTACAGGACTTTGAGTGTCTCGTTCAGATAGCAGAGCTTCTGCTATCTGACAACAAAAAAGCGGCTACAAAGACGGAGGTAACGGAAGCCAAATCTCAAAGTAGCGATTGGCAGAACTTCCCAATTGGAAAAATGCGCCTTATTGACACAAAACAAGCCTCCAACGGCAAATACGGGTTTGTGATTATAAAAAAGTGGCTCACTGTGCTTGGACAAACTATTTACATTAAGGAATTCCAACCAATCGATAACTACCCATCGCAGCGAACCCAAGAAGACAGACAGATACGTCTTGATATATTGCCACAGCTAGTGACTTACGAAACCAAGTTACAACAGACTACATTGCAACAAGTAGCGACAACTGAATCCGCCCAGAAAACGATTGAGGTAAAGGCTCATGAGCGTCAATTTTCGCTGAACGCTTCGATTATTAAAGCCTTGCTCGATAAGCAAGAATTCAGGGGAAATGTCACGGTTGGTAAAGTGTTTAAGGTTATACAAGCGTTTATCGAAAACGATGAATCTGTAACTGAGGTGGCTAAGCGATTGGGTTTAGACGAGGGAATGGTCAACCTTTTGAAAATGTACGTTAAGTAACGAGAGACGCGAATTTTCGTGGCGGCGGGCAAGCGAGTTTTTCGCAAGATTGGGAAAGTATTTTCGAAAAACTCGTTTGACAGTGGTTCGTCATAAGTTATAATTTACGTACCAATGGAGTCTTATGTGACGAACTGTTCGGCGAGAGCTTTTTCGCAGGGCCGGAAATCTTCGAAGGAGGCTGGACCCGATGGGACTGCGCTTTAAAAAGAGCATCAAGATTCTGCCCGGCGTCAGTATCAACATCAGCAAAACCGGCGTCAGCGCCACGATCGGGCCGAAGGGGAAGAGCATCAACGTCGGCACGAACGGCATCTTCGGCAATCTCGGCCTGGGCAAGGGACTGTCCTATCGCAAGAAGCTGGGTGATGCGCTGCCCAAGAACGCGGGCACGGCCGGCTTTAAAAGGATCCTCAAGATCGTCATGCTGGTCGTGATCGCGGTTTATCTGATCTGGCAGTACGCCGGGCCGTTCATCGGCGGCCTTTTGGGCGGCGCGAAATGATTTTTGGGAAAAGACGAGTTCCGGTTCGAAAGAGCCGGAGCTTTTTTTGTCCGCTGCCGGCGGTTGGACTGCAAAAATGTTGGGCGGCTTTTGGATATCTATTCTTAAAAGAATAATATTTATAATTTATTCGTTGACAATTGGGTGAGGCGCTGATAGTTTAATATCGGTTCGCAGTCAAAATAAAATCGAGGGAGGCTTTTTTATGAAATACGGCGTTCGCAACGATCTGATGGCGACGGTCCAAGCGGTGAAGAAGGGCGAGATCATGTCGCAGATCGAATGCACCCTTGATGCCGCAGGCAAACTCAGTTCCGTGCTGACAAGTGATTCCGTGGCCGAGCTGGATCTGAAGCCCGGCGACAGAGTGCATTTGTTGATCAAGGCGATCCACGTGATTCCCGCCAAGGACTGATTCCCGTATTCACTACAGCGAGGCGCCCGGGCTTACGGAGGGATCGTTTCTCGGAATACGGGGCCGTTTGGCGCCGGTCGGGATGATCGGACCGCCCTCATCGCCCCGAGAAGATGCGATTCTCCCCGCGGGCGTGACGCTCCCGTTCTGCAAAGCAGGACTGGGATCTTTATTGTTTTCTCAATCGGAGGAGTCCGGCTTGAAGAGCCGAGCTCCTCCTTTTTTTGTGTGATCGGAAGGGCGCCGATTTTTTGCGTTGGGATCTTCGGGACAAGCCAGTTTATAAAATAAGCGTCATTTCGTTCGATGAGAAAAATTTCTTTGATAAAACGTGATCGTTGACTTTGGAAAGACGAGGATTTATATTCTATGCACCGGTCTCGCTTTTCGGTTTACGGCGGCATGATCGGTTGTATGTGTGCGAGGCGCCGTTTGAGGGGGCGCTTTTCTCATGAGGAGGGAACGGTGATGGACGAGCGGCTGAAGGCTATTCTCGAATCGCACGAGAAGGAGTTCGAGGCGGTCAGCGACCAGATCTGGGATTTTGCGGAATATCGTTTTCAAGAGGTGAAGTCGGCCGAGTTGCAGGCGAAGTTTCTCGAAGCGCGCGGCTTCAAGGTGACTCGCGGCATCGGCGGCATTGCCACGGCTTTCAGGGCCGAGCGGGGGGAACGCGGCCCGGTGATCGGATTTCTCGGCGAATACGACGCGCTGCCCGATCTGAGCCAGAAGGCCGACTGCGCCGAAGAGTCGCCGCTGCTCCCGGGAGCCTTCGGGCACGGTTGCGGCCATCATCTGCTCGGCAGCGGCAGTATGGAAGCGGCTTGCGCGCTGGCCGAGTATCTGCGGGAAAGCGGCGAACCGGGAACCGTCGTTTACTTCGGCTGTCCCGCCGAGGAAAGCGGCGCCGGCAAGGCCTTCATGGTGCGCGAGGGGTGCTTCGACGGCGTCGATTTTTGCCTGACGTGGCATCCCAATGTCTACAACGGCCTGATGTACCGTTCGCTGGCCAACGCGCGCGTGATCTTCACGTTCAGCGGCGTGGCCTCGCACGCTGCCGCCGCGCCGGAAAAGGGACGCAGCGCGCTGGACAGCTGCGAGATCATGAGCGTTGGCGTCAATTATCTGCGCGAGCACGTGTCCGCCGACGTGCGCATGCATTACGCCTATCTGGACGCGGGCGGCACGGCGCCCAACGTGGTGCAGCCTCATGCCGCGGTGCTCTACGCTCTGCGCGCGCCGGAGACGGCGCAGGTGCAGGAAGTGTATGGCCGCGTTCTCGACGTGGCCCGGGGCGCCGCGCTGATCTGCGGCACGAAAGTGGAGGCGCAGGTGGTCAGCGCCTACGCCAATACGCTGGTGCCCAAAAGCCTCGGCGAGCTGGCTCACCGGTGCGTGAAGGAGGCCGTCGCCGAAGTGACGTACACTCCCGCGGAAGAAGCCTACGCCGAAAAGTTCGTCAAGGTCGGCTCGCAGCCCGGCGCGAAAACGGCGCTGGACCGCGGAGTGGAGGATCCGGCCGCTGCGGGAATGGGCGGCTCCACCGACGTGGGCGACGTGAGCTGGGTCGTGCCGACGGCGGGCATTTACGCGGCGACCTATGCGGCGGGGACGGTCATGCACGGCTGGACGGCCGTGGCGCAGGGACGCAGCAGCATCGCCAAAAAGGGGATGCACACGGCGGCGAAAGCCATGTCGGCCATCGCCATGGAGATTCTGCGTCGTCCCGAACTGCGGGAGCAGATCAAAAAGGACTTCGAAACGGTCAAGGACGGTCGCGTCTATAAGACTCTGATTCCCGACAGCATGAAGCCGGGGATGTTCTAAAGGGCTGGGTGTTGTAAAGAGGGCGTCGTCCCGCGAGAAATCGGGATTTCATCATTGATTTTTTTTTTCGGAAAGAGGGGGAAAATGGGAATGGACGACAGCACGAGAAAAGTTTCCTTGACGGAGCGGCTCCTCGGCGGCATCGAACGGGCCTGCAACAAGCTGCCGAGTCCGGTGATGCTGTTCCTGGACCTGTTCGTCATCATCGCGGTGATCTCGTGGATCGCCGGCATGTGCGGCCTTGAGCTGGTCAATCCGGCCACGGGCAAAATGGTGACGGTGCGCAATTTCTTCAGCCAGGAAGGACTGACCTGGATCCTCACCAACTTCGTGAAGAATTTCGTTGGCTTCGCCTCGCTGGGGCTCGTGCTGACCATGACCGTCGGCATCAACCTGTGCGAACAGGTCGGCCTGGTTGACGCGCTGCTGCGCAAATCCACGGGCGGCGTCAACGGCGCGATCCTGCCCTACGTGATCGCCCTGATCGGCACCTGCGGCAACCTTGCCTCCGATACGTGCTCGGTGCTTGTGCCGCCGCTGGGAGCGCTGGCTTTTATGGGCGCCGGGCGCAGCCCGATTGTCGGCATGTTCTGCGGCTGGCTGAGCGCCAACCTCGGCTTCTCGGCCAACCTTTTCATCGCCGGCACCGACTCGCTGCTGGCGGGCATCACCAACACTTCGATCAAGGTCCTGCTCGGGCCGGACGCTACGTTCGAGGTCGACAGCGCCTGCAACTGGTATTTCATGTTCTGCTCCACGATCCTGATCACGCTGATCGTGGGCTGGTGCACGAACCATCTGATCGAAAAGCGCGTCGGCCCCTACAAAGGGGAAACGATGCTCGACACGACCAAGCCGTTGACCGATCTCGAGCGCAAGGGACTGCGCAAAGCCGGCATCGCCCTGCTCGTCTACGCGGCCGCGATCGTGGCGGGCATTTACGCCGGGCCGCTGGCCAACCCGCAGACGGGCGGCGTCATCGGCAGCCTGTTCCTCAAGGGATTGATCCCGCTGATCCTGTTCATGTTCCTGATCTGCGGCATCGTTTACGGCAAAACTGTGGGCGTCATCAAGAGCGAACGCGATCTCTCCAAGATCTTCACCAAGGCCATGGCCAGCATGGCTTCCTTTGTGGCGTTCTGCTTCACGGCCGGCCAGTTCACGGCGCTGTTCGGCTGGACGAACTTGGGCGTGCTGCTGGCGATCGCCGGGGCCGATTTCCTCAAGGCGATTGACTTCACGGGCATCCCTATGTTCGTTGGCCTTGTAATCCTGGTGATCTTCATCAATCTGTTCATGACCTCCGGTTCGGCCAAGTGGACGTTTCTCGGCCCCGTGTTCGTGCCCATGCTCATGCTGATGAACTATCATCCCGCTTGGATCCAGCTGCTGTACCGCATCGGCGACTCGCCCACCAACGCGCTCTCGCCGGTCAGCCCGTATCTGTACATGTGCCTTGCGTTGGTCAATGAGAAATACGATAAGGACATGAAGCTTGGGACTTTCATCGCCAACTGTATCCCGACGATCTTCATCGCCCAGGTGGCGTGGATCGTCTTCGCCATCGCCTGGTTCCTCGCCGGACTGCCGGTGGGGCCCGGCGCGCCTTTGCATCTGCCCGCCGGGATCCTGTAATTTTGGCGGCGAAAGTTCGGGCCCTGCGCTTGAGACGCAGGGCCCCATTTTTTATGGAAGAATGTTCGGATCTTTACTTCTTGACCGCTAATTTAAAATATAATAAAATTTCACGTGGTTCGTTATACATATCGGATCAATTAATAAAGAGGAGGCAAAAAGTATGAAAAAGTATCATCTGGCAGCGGCGTTGTTTTTGGGCGCGGCGGTGTTCGCGGGGGCGGCCTGCGCGGCCGAGCCGGCGAAGTTCCACATCGGTATCTGCACGGGCACGGTCTCGCAGTCGGAGGACGACCTTCGCGGCGCCGAAGCGCTGATCAAGAAGTACGGCGACGTCACCGACGGCGGCATGATCAAGCACGTGACGTATCCCGACAGCTTCATGACCGAGCAGGAGACGACCATTTCCCAGATCGCGGCTTTCGCCGACGACCCGCTGATGAAAGCCGTTATCGTCAACCAGGGCATCCCCGGCACCACCGAGGCGTTCCGCCGCATCCGCGAGAAGCGTCCCGAGATGCTGCTCTTCGTCGGCGAAGCCCATGAGGACCCCAGCGTCATCGACAGCATCTCCGATCTCACCGTGGGCAACGACAACCTGTCGCGCGGCTATCTGAACATCGTCCTGGCCAAGCGTTTGGGCTGCAAGCACTTCGTGCACATCTCCTTCCCCCGCCACATGAGCTACGAACTTCTTTCCCGCCGCCGCATGATCATGGAGCAGACCTGCAAGGACATCGGCCTCGGCTTCCATTTCGAGACTGCTCCCGATCCCACCAGCGACGTGGGCGTGGCCGGCGCGCAGCAGTTCATCCTCGAAAAGATGCCCACCTGGATCGACAAGTACGGCAAGGACACGGCCTTCTTCTGCACCAACGACGCGCAGACCGAACCGATGCTGAAGAGCATCGTCGAGCACGGCGGCTATTTCATCGAGGCCGACCTGCCCTCGCCGCTGATGGGCTATCCTGGCGCGCTGGGGCTTGACCTGGCCGACGTGAGCGGCAACTTCGAAGCGATCCTCAAGCGCGTCGAAGACACCGTGGTCGCGCGCGGCGCCGGCGGGCGCATGGGCGTCTGGGCCTACTCGCTGGGCTTCACCACCTCCAAGGCGCTGGGCGAGTTCGCGATCGACTGCATCGAACAGGGCGTCACGCACCAGAAGTTCCGCCGTTACTTCGAGATCCCCAAGGTCGTCAAATTCTTCGACGCCGAGTCCCCCAATTCCTCGTGGAAGGGACGTTACTACGCCGACGCGCAGACCGACGTGGAGTCGAAGAACCATATCCTCATCCTTCAGGACACCTACATGCTCGGCGCCGGCCCGCAGCACATGACCGACATCGAAGTGCCCGAAAAGTACCTGAAGATCCATTAGGGAAAGACGCAGCGCCCCGTTCCGCTCGCTGAACCGCGATCCGTTGGGCGCGGGGGAATATTGTCCCCTCTTGCAATTTTGATGAAGTCGTGCTAATATGCACGAGTCATCCGGGACACGGGTGGCGCATCTGGGGGTATAGCTCAGCTGGGAGAGCGTTTGAATGGCATTCAAAAGGTCAGGGGTTCGAATCCCCTTACCTCCACCAGACGAATGTACGGCGTCCGAAGCGATTCGGGCGCCGTTTTTTGTCGCTTCGTTCCGGGCTTGAAATCGGAGGCCGGCTGCCCCATAATGAAAGCCGAGCTGTTTTTCTTCATAAAATCGGTGCTGAAAGAGGCGATGTCGATGCGACTTTTGCGGGAACCTGTGACGATCAAGAACGTGACGCTGAAAAACCGTCTGGTGATGCCGCCCATGGCGACGGAAAAGGCCGATCGCGGCGCGGTGACGGCGGCGACGCTGGCCTGGTACGACGAGAAGTCCCGCGGCGGATTCATCGGCCTGGTCGAAACGGAGCATTGCTACGTCAGTCCGGAAGGGCAGGCGAGCCCGTGCCAGCTTTCGATCTCGCGCGACAGCGACGTCGAAGGGCTGAGCCGGCTGGTACGGACGGTGCACGCCAACGGCTCGCCGCTCGTGGCTCAGCTGAACCACGCCGGCAGCTTGGCGAAAGAAGAGGTGACGGGGCTGCCGGCGTACGGCGCTTCGGCGGTGACGAACCCGCGCCGCGGCACGCGCGTCCCCGTGGCGCTGGACGCGGCCGGGCTGGACAAAATCGTCCGCGATTTCGCCGCGGCCGCCCGCCGCGCGAAAGAGGCGGGCTTTGACGGCGTGGAGCTCCATTCGGCTCACGGCTATCTGCTCGACCAATTTTATTCGCCGCTGACGAACCGGCGCGGCGACGAATACGGCATTTCGCCGGAAAACCGCGTGCGCCTGCACGGCCGTGTGATCGCCGCGGTGCGCGAGGCCGTCGGCGACGATTACCTCGTGGCGTTGCGCCTGGGCGCCGGCGATTACATGCCCGGCGGAGCGACGGCGGAGGACGGCGCGCGGGCGGCGGCATTTTTCGAGCGTTGCGGCGTCGACATGATCAGCCTGTCCGGCGGCATGTGCGGTTACGTCGTGCCGGAGCTGGACGGCGAGGGCTATTTCAGCCGGCTTTCCGCGGCGGTGAAGGAAAAGGTTTCCGTCCCCGTGCTGCTGACCGGCGGCGTCGTCACCGGCGCCGGCGCGGAAAAACTGCTGCGGGAAGGGAAGGCCGACCTGATCGGCGCGGGGCGCGCGATCCTGAAGGACTCCGGCTGGGCGGCCCGCGTCATGAGCGGCGCATAAGAGGGAACGGCCCGTAAGAGCCGGCTGAAGCGCGCCCCGCCGGCGGGGCAGGGAGCCTCGCGGGAGAAAAAAGTAAAAATGCCGGAGTCTTTGTCTTGTTCAGGTATTGACTTTTTAGTGTCCGAGTGTAAAAATATTTTCGTCGCGGTGCGCGGCGTTAACTGAGAAAGAAAGGAGCGTTTCCGCGTCATGAGAAGAATGAGCTCGCAGCAGTTCTATTTTAGCTTTTATTACGGCGTCCATGGCGTGGGAATCCCCTTGAGGTCCGACGTTTAACGCGTCGTGGCGCAAAGATCAAGGACCGGTCCCCATGCGGGAGCCGGTCTTTTTTTATTCTCCCTTTTTTACCGAAACGCCTTTTCCGGAGAGGCGTTTTACGTAAAATAAGCGCTTGAAAAAATTTTCGTTGCCAATTCCCGAAAGGTGGGGTATTTATGGATCAGTTAAGCGCATTGACGGTCATCGCTCTCGTGTACGCTGCGGCGAACCTTCTGGCGATGAAGACCCGTGCCCGCGTGAGCATGATGTTCATCTGCTCGGTGATTTTCCTGGCTTTGTTCTGGAGCGGGGTGCCGACGACTCTTTTCGAGGACAGCAAGATGGTGCCGCTGGCCACGTCGTTCATCGCCCTGCTGATGGTGCAGATGGGCAGCATGATGGATGCCCGCAAGCTGCGGGAGGAGTGGAGGACGGTGGCGGTGTCGTTCCTCGGCATGTGCGCCGGCGCCGGCGCGATCCTGCTGGCTGCGTCGCCTTTCATCGGCTGGGACTATGCCGTGGCGGCGACCGGCCCGGTATCGGGCGGCGTCGTGGCCGGGCTGATCATGACCGAGGCGGCCGACGCCAAGGGGCTGACGGCGATCGGCGTGTTCGTGACGATGCTGCTGACGGTGCAGGGGTTCTTCGGCATTCCCATCGCTTCCAACTGCCTGCTGCACGAGGGCAGAAAGCTCAAGGCCCGTTTCGCCGCCGGCGAGCGCGCGCTGGCGGCGGGGCAGACCGGCACGTCCAAGTGGGAGAAACTGATCCCGCCGATGCCCCAGCGCTGGCAGACCAGCTACGTTTACATCGCCAAAGCGTTTGCCGTCGCCTGGCTCAGCTTCAAGGCCGCGTCTCTGCTGGGCAACGCCGTGCATCCTTTTGTGATGGCGCTGCTTTTCGGCATCGTCTTTCACGAGCTGGGCTTCATCGAGACGAACATCATGACGCTGGGCAACGCGAACGGCATGGTCATGTTCGCGATCATGATCCCCATTTACATCAGGCTGGCCAAGGCGACGCCGCGCATGATCCTCGATCTGCTCGGGCCGCTGTTCATCGTTTTCGGCGCCACGGTCGCCGGCATCTTTATCGCTTCCCTCCTTTTGAGTAAAATATTCAAGTACAGCTGGGGCCTTTCCGCGGCGCTGAGCGCCACGTGCATGATCGGTTTCCCCGGCACGCTGATCATCTCCGAGGAAGTCGCCGCTCAGCTGGGCGGCAGCGACGAAGAGCGGGAGTTCGTCCTCTCGCACGTGCTTCCCAAGATGCTCATCGCCGGATTCACCACGGTCACCATCGCCTCCGTGTTCCTGGCGGCGTTCCTCGTCAAGTTTTTCTAGTTTTGCGGCTGAAAGCGGCTCCGCGGCGCGGGGCCGACAATTCAAACGATTCGAAAGGAGTTTTTTATGATGGCAGACAGGCAGGACAGCGTCACACGCGCTTCCGAAGCGGCCGTGGCCTTGCGCCGCGAGCTTCACCGTCACCCGGAACTTTCCTGGCGCGAGGTGGAGACGACGAAAAAAATCGCCGCCCGGATGGCGGAACTCGGCGTTTCCGTGATCAAAAAAGGATTCAAAGGCACTCAGTGCGGCCTCGTCGCCGAGATCAAGGGGGCCAAACCCGGCCCGACGTTGATGATCCGCGCCGACATCGACGCGCTGCCCGTCGCCGAGGATCCGTCCCACGACGTCGCGTCCGAATGCGCGGGCGTCATGCACGCCTGCGGGCACGACGCCCACGCGGCCATCCTCGCCGGCGTCGTTCAGGTGGTGCAGGAGCACCGGGGCGAACTTTGCGGCGCAGTGAGGTTCCTGTTCCAGCCCGCCGAGGAAGCGGGCCCCGGCTCCGGCGCGCCCGCGGTGATCGCCGACGGCGCGCTCGAAGGCGTCGACGCGATCATCGGCGAGCACGTGCAGAGCCAGATGCCGGCCGGTAAAATCGGCTGGAAGAAAGGGCCGATGATGGCCTCCGCCGACATCTGGGACATCGTCATCCACGGCAAGGGCGGCCACGGCGCCAGCCCCCACCGTGCCGTCAATCCGATGCTCTGCGCGGCGGCCCTGGTGCCGGCGCTGACGGCTATCGCGCCGCAGGAAGTGAGCGCGCTCGAACCGGTCGTGGTCGGCATCGGCGCCATCAAAGCCGGCGAGGCCCGCAACGTCATTCCCGATACCTGCACGATGTGCGGTACCGTGCGCTGCTCCGACATGGAAACGCGCGAAGCCATGCCCGAACGCTTCCGCCGCATCGTCGACGGCATCGCCGCGGCGTGGAACTGCACGGCCGATCTGAAGTACGAAAAAGTCTATCCGGTCACCGTCAACGATCCCGACGTCACCGACTGGATCCTGGACGTGGCGAGAGCCGAAGGGCTTGAGGACCGTCTTGTGGAACGCGAGTTCGCCATGGGGTCCGAAGATTTCAGCTACTACGGCGAAAAAATCCCCGCCGCGTACTTCAACCTCGGCATGGGCACCGACGCGCCGCATCACAGCGCCGAGTTCCGCGTCGACGACGCCGTCGTGCCGCTGGGCGTGAAGCTGTTGTCGGCGCTGGCGCTCGATTACGGCAAAAGCCGTGGGAAATAGAAATTTTCGCCTTTTTGCCGCCGCGGGGCGCTTGTCAAATCGGCCGCGGCCTGCTAGACTGGTCCTGCATCAAACGAAGAGCGAACCGGGGAGCTTGCGTCACGCAGGCTGAGAGGGAACTGGCGTTCCGACCCGTGAACCTGTTGGGATAATGCCCGCGGAGGAAGACGCAGAAAAAAATGGAGGGAGCGGGCTCCGCACGAGGAGTCCGCTCCCTTGTTTTTCGTTCGGGCAAAAGCGCCGGTTCCGCGGAAAATCCGCTGTCCGCAGCGGAAGCAGGAAAGGAGTCCGTCATATGGAGCGAAATTACCACACGCAAATGGAAGCGGCGCGCCGCGGCATCGCCACGCCGGAGATGGAGATCGTCGCGAAGAAGGAACGCCGCGGCGTTCGGGAGCTGATGGGCTGGATGGCCGAAGGCAAAGCCGTGATCCCCGCCAACCGCGGGCATCGGAGCCTCGACCCTAACGGCGTCGGCAGCATGCTCAAAACCAAGATCAACGTCAATCTCGGCGTCAGCCGCGACTGCAAGGACTACGACGTGGAAATGCAGAAAGTGATGAGCGCCGTGAATATGGGCGCCGAAGCCATCATGGACCTGTCCAGCCACGGCGACACGCAGCCTTTCCGCCGCAAACTGTGCGGCGAGTGTCCCGCGATGATCGGCACCGTGCCCGTGTACGACGCGGTCATCCATTACCGGCGCGACCTCGCCACGCTCAGCGCTCAGGACTTCGTCGACGTGGTGCGCCTGCACGCGGAGGACGGCGTCGATTTCGTCACGCTCCACTGCGGCATCACGCGCAAGACCATCGAGCAGATCAGAAACTGCGGACGGGCGATGAACATCGTCAGCCGCGGCGGCAGCCTCGTTTTCGCCTGGATGAGCATGACCGGCGAGGAAAATCCGTTCTACTCACATTTCGACGAGATCCTCGACATCTGCCGCGAGCACGACGTCACCATCAGCCTTGGCGACGCCTGCCGCCCCGGCTGTCTTGCCGACGCCACCGACGTCTGCCAGATCGAGGAGCTCGTCCGCCTCGGCGAATTGACCCGCCGCGCCTGGACGAAGGACGTTCAGGTCATGGTCGAAGGCCCGGGGCACGTGCCGCTGGATCAGATTGCTGCCAACATGAAGGTGCAGCAGTCCATCTGCCGGGGCGCGCCGTTCTACGTGCTCGGCCCCCTCGTTACCGACATCGCCCCCGGCTACGACCACATCACCGCCGCCATCGGCGGCGCGGTGGCGGCGGCCAACGGCGCGGCTTTCCTGTGCTACGTCACGCCCGCCGAACATCTGGCCCTGCCCAACGTGGACGACGTCAAACAGGGCATCATCGCCAGCCGTATCGCCGCCCACGCCGCCGACATCGCCAAGGGCATTCCCGGCGCGCGCGAGCAGGACGACCGCATGGCCGCGGCGCGGCGCAAGCTCGATTGGGACGCGCAGTGGCTGGAAGCCGTCGATCCGGAGACCGCCAAAGCGATCCGCGCAAGCCGCGCCCCCGAAGACGACCACAGCGAAACCTGCAGCATGTGCGGCAAATTCTGCGCCGTGCGCAGCATGAACAAGGCGCTGGCCGGCGAGTACATCGACATTCTGTAAAAACGAGCCGCCGCGGGGACGCAAAAAGATCCCCCGCGGCGGCTCGTTCGTTGTCGAAAAGCGACACCTTATTTTCAGTCAATAGTTTGCAAAGAAGCGTCATCCGTCATTCCCAACCGAGTGTTCCACGTGGAACATTTTGATTCGTCTTTGTCTGCGGCCAGTTTTACCCGAACCGCCGCGCAGTCTCGACGATCAGGGCCGCGGCGGCTTCGCAGCCGAAGGCGCTGCTGTTGAGTGTGAGGTGGTAGCGATGGATATGGCCCCATTTGCTGCCGGCGTAATACTGGTAGTGCTTGGAGCGGATCTTGTCGTTGCGCTGCACGGTTTTTTCCGCGTCCTCCGCCGGCAGGCCGTATTCGTCGACGGCGCGTTTTACGCGGTCGGCCAGCGGCGCGTGGATGAACGCGTTCAGACAGTCGGTGCGGTCGCGCAGAATGTAATCGGCGCAGCGCCCGACGATGACGCAGGGAGCTTTTTCGGCCAGCTCGCGGATGATTTTGCTCTGCAGGATGAAGAGATTGTCCGACGCGGGCAGTCCGTCGTTGATGAACATCGAATTGGCGTAATAGCCGTTGGCGGCCAGGTTGAACAGATAATTGGGCGTCACCTGCTCTTCTGTGTTTCTGATGTAGTCGATGGCGAAGCCGCTTTTCTTGGCGGCGAGGTCGATCAGGACCTTGTCGTAGAATCCGTACCCCAGCATTTGGGCAGCCTGCTCGCCGATACTGCGTCCGCCGCTGCCGTATTCGCGGCCGATGGTGATGATGCGTGCTGTCATGTAAATCAGTCCCTTCTGCCTCTTGAGGATGGATTTTTATGCAGATCGTTTCAGAAAAAACGGGGCGTCATGAAGTAAAGATGCACCTCTTTCTATAATAAAATACCACAAAAGCCTCATTTTTTCCAGTATCGGGCTGAAGCGGCTGCGATTTCGCCGCCGTTTCTGAGGAAAAATGCCTGCAAAGAATGGTTGGCGGATGTTCCGCGGCAGGGAAAGCCTATTTCAATTTCGTGCTTGACAGATGGGAAACTGCGGTTATAATTTTCACCAACAAATGAATAGAGATAAAAGCGATGAACCGGATCCCGCCGATTCGTTATTTTCACGGCGTCAGAGAGGAAATCCCATAGGCTGAAAGGGTTTCTGCGTGAAAGAGTCTGACGGGCAAGGCCCGGGGAGCTGGAATTGAAAAAGCGCATTCGGCGCTGGAGTAAATTTCCCGGATTGACCCTCGTGATCGGGTCCGAGCGGGATGCAGCGATGCGTCCAAGCAGGGTGGTACCGCGAGACTGACTTCAGGCTCGTCCCTACAGCGCGGGGACGAGCCTTTTTGCTTCCCGCGCTGTCACGGTCCTCCCGGCAGGACGGCTGCGTTCAAGCAGGGTGGTACCGCGTGCCGAAAATGAGAAGCGCGTCCCTGTGTATTTGCGAAAAATACACGGGGACGCGCTTTTTTATGAACTCTTCCGAAGGGATGGGATGACGATGAATCATTTGATCTGGGGCGGCTGCGATACGGTGACGCTGGCCGAACGATACGGCACGCCGCTGTACGTGATGGACGAAACGATGCTGCGCGACCGCTGCCGGCGGCTGCGCGCCGCGGCAGCGGGGCGGAACGCGCGCGTCTGCTACGCCGGCAAGGCTTTTTTAAACGCCGCCATGGCCCGCCTGATCGACGAAGAAGGGCTGTGCCTCGACACCGTGTCGCCGGGCGAGTTCCATATCGCCTGCGCGGCGGGCTTCCCGACGGAGCGCGTGACGCTGCACGGCAACGCCAAGACGGAAGAGTTCCTCGCCGCCGGGCTGGAACGCGGCGTCGGCGCGGTGGCGGTCGACAGCGAAGACGAGCTGGCGCTGCTGGCGCGCCTCTGCGCGAAACGCGGCGCCCGGCAGAAGATCCTGCTGCGCCTCAGCCCCGGCATCGAGGCGCGTACGCACCGTTCCATCCAGACGGCGCAGAAGGACTGCAAGTTCGGCGTGCCTCTGGCGCATCTGGAGCGCGCCGTGCGCTTCGCCCTCGGCGCGTCGGGGCTCGATCTGGCGGGGCTGCACGTCCACGTCGGCAGCCAGATCCGCGACGTCGAAACCTATCTGCGGGCGGCGGACCGCATGACGGAGATCATGCGCAGCCTGCGCGAAGCGACGGGCTTCGCGGCGCGCGAGCTCGACCTCGGCGGCGGCTTCGCCATTCCCGAGCGTCCCGGCGAGGCCGGAGCGCCGGCGGAACGCTTTGTCGCCGCCATCCTCGACCGCGTCGACGCGCGCTGCGCCGAGCTGGTTCTGGAGCGTCCCGAAGTCGCCTTCGAGCCCGGCCGGTGGATAGCGGGCGAAGCGGGAATTACGCTCTACACGGTACAGGGCGTCAAGGAGATCCCCGGCGTGCGCACCTACGTGGCGGTGGACGGCGGCATGACGGACAACCCGCGCCCGCAGCTTTACCAGGCGGAATACGGGGTGCTCCTGGCCAACGACACGGAACGCCCCGCGGACCGCCGCGCCGCGATCGCCGGGCCGTGCTGCGAGACGGGCGACGTGCTGACGCTCGACACTCCCGTGCCGGAGCTGCGCCGCGGCGACGTGCTGGCCGTGCCGCTGACGGGCGCCTACAATTATTCCATGTTCAGCACCTACAACTGCGCCCTGCGCCCCGCCGTGATCTTCGCCCGCGACGGACAGGCCCGCGTGGCGGTGCGCCGGCAGACGTTCGACGAGCTGCTGAGCGGTCAGCTGGAGTGGGCGGGGAATTCGCGGCGGAACGCCGCCGCTGGATCCGGTAAAACGGTATGAGCCGATTTCGATTTTCGAGGAGGTCTTTGTGATGTCTCACCGTCGAATTTCTCTGGTGCTTTTCGTCGCGGCCGCTCTCGTGGCGGCGCTTTGCGGAACGGCGTGTGCCGCCGCGGACGAAGCGGCCTCGCCTCACTTCGGGGTTCTGTCGCTGCTGCCGCCTGTGGTCGCCATCGTGCTCTGTCTGACCACGCACGAGGTCATTCCCTCGCTGTTCGTCGGCAGCTGGATCGCCGGCACCATGGTCAACGGCTGGAATCCGGTTTACGGTTTTGGCGCGGCCATCGAGAACATCTGGAACTCGCTCGGTGATCCGTGGGGCGCCCGCATCTTCATGACGTGCATCGTCATGAGCGGCATGGTCGGCGTCATGCAGGCGGGCGGCGGGGTGCGCGCCGCCGTCAACGCCCTGTCGCGCAAGGTCAGGAGCAGCCGCAGCGCCATGCTGTTCACCGAGCTGGCCGGGATCGTGATTTTTTTTGAGGACTACGTGACCGCCGCCGTGGTCGGCACGACGATGCGTCCCATTTCCGACAGCTACCGGGTGTCGAAGGAAAAACTGTCCTATCTCGTGGACAGCACGGCCGCTCCGGTGGCGGCCATCGCCGGCGTCTCGTCCTGGGTGGCCTATATGGTCGGCCAGATCGGCAAACAGTACGGCGAGCTCGGCATTCAGGGCAGCGCTTACAACACGTATCTTCGGTCCATCCCGTTCGTGTTCTACAATCTGATCGCGCTTCTGCTGGTGACGCTGGTGGTCCTGAGCCGCCGCGATTTTGGGCCGATGCTGGCCGCCGAGCGCCGCGCCCGCAGCACCGGCAAAGTCCTTCGCGACGGCGCCATGCCGTTGACGAGTGCGGCCGGAGATCCCGACCTCGAGCCGGCCGAAAACGCGCCCGACCGCGTCGTCAACTTCGTGCTGCCGGTCGTGTTTCTCGTGGTTTTCATCGTCGGCATGCTGCTGGTCACGGGAGGTTTTCCGAAAGCGGGGCTGAGCGAAGCCATGGCCAACTCCGACAGCTCGCTGGCGCTGATCTACGGTTCTTACGCCGCGGCGGTGATGACGCTGGCGCTGTTCCGTCTTCAGCGCGCGGCCAGCCTGAGCCGCCTGTTCCGCGGCTTTCTCAAGGGCGGCCAGGCGGTCTTCGTCGGTTCGATGATCCTCATCTATGCCTGGGGCATCAGCGCTTCGATCAAATCCGTCGGCACGGCGGCGTATCTCGTCTCGGTCACGAAGGACTTTCTCGCCCCCGGCTGGATCCCGCTGCTGACCTTCCTGACGGGCATGGTCATCTCCTTCTGCACAGGCACGTCCTACGGCACGATGGGAATCCTGATGCCTATCGTCGTGCCGCTGCTGGCCAAAGTTTCGGCCGCAGCCGGCATCGACGTGACGACCTACATGCTGCCCACCGTCGGCGCCGTGTTCGCCGGCGCCGTCTTCGGCGATCACTGCAGTCCCATCAGCGATACGACGATCATGTCGTCCATGTTCTGCGGCGCCGATCACATCGACCACGTCAAGACGCAGCTTCCTTACGCGCTTCTGGCGGGCGTGGGGGCGGCGGCAGGCTATCTCTGCATTGCCCTCGGCCTGAATCACTGGCTGTCGCTGGCAGCCGGGGCGGCGCTGGTCGCGGCGGCCTTCTTCGCCGTGTCCGGCCGCGTCGATGACTACGCTCCCGCCGGCGCCGAAACGCGGGATTGAAACGCGCGGCTCGCCCCAGGCGGACCGTAAGGACGCAGGAAACTGAATTTGACGAACGAACGATGATGTTCCACGTGGAACATTTTGCGCGTCCCCCGATGACGGCCGAGCCATCGGGGGACGCGCTGTCGGCGGGATCTGCTCGGCATTCCGTTTTTTGAAACCGGCGCGGCGGACGCGCCGGGATCGCGGCGTGGTAAAATTGTCGGAAAGGACAATGTTCGTTTGCCGCCGTTCATTTAGAATCGGCCCGGAGAGAGGAAGATAGCCCATGGACCTGATGTTCACGAAAAAATTCGCGGTCCCCCAGTCGGAGGTGACGCCCTGCCGCGCGCTGAAACCGTTTCACCTGCTGAACATGCTTCAGGACGCGGCGGACGGCGCCGTCGACGCCATGAATCCGCCGCCCGACTACTGGCGTTGCGGCTGCGCATGGATGCTGCACCAGTATTCGATCCGCCTCGACCGGCCGCTGATGAGCGGCGACGCGGGCGCGATCAACACAGGGCACATGCCGTTGCGCGATCTCTATTCGGTGCGCCGCTTCCGGCTGCTCGACGGGCGGGGAAAGCAGACCGGGCTCGCCGACAGCATGTGGATCTTCGTCGATCTGGCCTCGCGGCGTCCCGTGCGGTTGAGCCGCCGCCTGCCGGAGGTGTTCATGGAAAAGGCCGAGGAGACGCCGTTCGAGCCGGTCTTCGTGGCGCCGAAAAGGCTGGAGCGCGCCGATCGGTCCGTGCGGCTGCACGTGCGTCTCGGCGAGCTGGACGCAAACGGCCACGTCAACAACGCCTATTATCTGAGCTGGGCCGCCGAAGCCGTGCCGCGCGAGGTCTACATGAGCTGCGGCCTCGTCGAGGCCGACATCCTCTACAAGCATGAAGCCGTCTACGGCATGGACCTGACGGTGACGACGCAGCAGGACGGCTTGGACTTCCGTCACGAGATCCGCAGCGACGGCGGCGAGCTGATCGCCCAGTTCTCGACGCGCTGGGCCGAAGTGGGGAGCGCGCGGTCATGATCGCCGCGGCGGATCTTGGCGGGCACACGCTGACGGTCGGGCTGGTCGAAAGCGGGCGCGTGCTGCGCAAAAAGACCGTGCCGACGCCGCCGCCGCGCACGCCGTCAGCCGTCTGTGCGGCGCTGGCGGCGCTGCTGGCGGAACTGGAAGCCGGCGACGCGCCGCTGGTCATGGGCGTGCCGGGCATGGTGCTCGACGGCCGGAGCATCGGCTGCTGCCCGAACCTGAACGGCTGGGACGGGCTGACGGACTATGCCCTTGGCGAACTGACCGGGCGCGAAACGTCCCTCGCCAACGACTGCGACTGCGCGGCCTTAGGCGAGATGCGCGGCGGCGCGGCGCGGGGGCTGAAAGACTTCGTCTTCTGCGCGCTGGGCACCGGCGTGGGCGGCGCCGTGATCGTCGGCGGACGGCTCGTGCGCGGCCGGCTCGGCCGCACCGGCGAGATCGGCCACTTCCCGCTGCTGGAGGACCGCGGCTGCGGCTGCGGCGGGCGCGGCCACGTGGAAAGCTTCTTTTCCGCCGACGTTCTGGAACGCGCCGGCGAGAAATACGGCTATGGGGGCGACATGAGAACCCTCTGGGAACAGCGCGAGAACGCCTGGCTGGCTCGTCCTTTCGCCGAGGGACTGCGCGCGCTGGCCTGCGCCTTTACGACGCTGACCCATCTGCTCGACCCCGAGGCGATCGTCGTCGGCGGCGGCCTGTCGCATCTCGACGGTTTGCTCGACGACCTGCGCGACTACATGCAGCCGCTGCTCTCGCCCGTGTACCGCCCGGGGCCGGAGATACGGCTGGCGCTCCTCGGCGAGGACGCGCCGCTGCTCGGCGCCGAAGTTCTGTGGGCGGAAGTTCACCCGAACGGGTGATGAGATCTGCCGGGATTGGCTTTACAATCAGTTCAGTTTCACGTTCCGCGTCGTAAATCTAAAATCAAGGAAACGATCCGAAAGGAGAGAGTGATCCATGAAAAAGCTTTGCGCTCTGTGTCTTTCCCTGTGCTCCGTCCTGACGGCCGCGGCCGCCTTTGCCGCCGTGCCGCCTGCGCCTCAGCAGGTCCAGCAGCGGCCGAACGAGATCCTGCCGCGCGACGGGAAGCTGCCCGAACTGTCCCACGATCACAGCGACAAATGTCCGCCGCTTGACAAGGACAAGGTGCACATCGTCTGCATCCTCGACCGTTCCGGCTCGATGCAGCACCTCACCGGCGACACCATCGGCGGTTACAACGGCTTCATCGACAAACAGCGCCAGGAAGTCGCTTCGGCCGTGGTTACCACGGTGCTGTTCGACCACCAGTACGAGATCCTTTACAGCGACAAGCCGATCAAGGACGTGGCGGCGCTCACCGAGAAGGAGTACTTCGCCCGCGGCAGCACGGCGCTGCTCGACGCGGTGGGGCGCACGGTTCTGCAGGTGGACGGCGACTTCAAGAAAAACGGGACCTGTCCCAAGTCGGAGTTGGTGATCTTTATGATCATGACCGACGGGCTGGAAAACGCCAGCCGCGAGTTCAGCCGCGCCGCCGTCAAGAAGCTTGTCTCCGACGCGCAGGAAAAGTACGGCTGGCAGTTCATCTTCATGGGCGCCAACATCGATTCCGTGGCCGAAGCTGGTTCGCTGGGCATCCGCAAAGAAGCCGCCATGGACTACGCCGCCGATTCCAAGGGCGTGGGCGCCGTCTATGAGAGCGCCGGCGAAGCGGTGAAAATGCTTCGCGAGAAAGGGCAGCTCGACGGCAGCTGGAAAAAGGCTCCGGCGCCCGAAAAGAAATAACGTCGTGTAGAATAAGTGCCGGAGAACTCTTTCGCAAAGAGTTCTCCGGCACGTTTCATTCAAATCGGAGGAAGTCGAAAATGAAAAAGAAACTGATCGTTGCCGTCATTTTGTGCCTGACTTTCGCCCTGCCGGGAAGCAGCGCGCCGAGAGAGCGCTGGGAAGTCGGCGAAGTGGACACGGCTTTCAAACTGGTGGGGCCAAATCACAAAGTCGTCGTCGAAGCGTTCCGCGATCCTGATTTTCCCTCGATCGTGTGCTACGTCTCCTACGCCAAGGCCGGCGGCGTCTCGGGCGCCCTGGGGCTGGCCGAGGATCCGGCGCGGTTCTCGCTCTCCATCGTGCGGACCGGGCGCGAGCCCATCGTTCCCGACACACGCCAGAAAAAGGAGACGCAGGTGTTCAAGTCCCGCTCGGCCATCTTCCGCAAGATGAAGGTCGTGCGCTTTTACGACGGCGAGACCGACTGCTTCGTCTATCTCGCCACCTCCACGCTGCTGCTCGACGGCAGCCCCTTCAACGCCATCGCCGTGATCCCGATCAATTAAGGAAGGATTTCAAACATGACATAATTGTTTCTCGTGGAACAGAAAGGAGCGATCACGATGAAAATATTTTCGGCTGCGCTCTGCACCGATCTGGCATTCTGGGTCCCGTTCGCGGTTAAAACGCGGATTGCAAGACCGCGCCAAAATCGTGCGGTGGACGTCGCAAAAAAACATGCGCCGTGTGTCTGAAATTTTCTTCAGGTGCGCGGCACGATTTTTGTTCTGCGTGGAACGATGATTTACGAAAACAGGACGCATGCTGGTGCGCTGGCGTGCATTGCGTCGGCCAGATGCGTCAGACGTCCGTTCTCCTGATTGATCGAGTAAACGCTGACGCAGTACGTTTCCTCGTTGGCACAGTAAAGCTCGTTTCCGTCTTCGGAGATGGCGAAAAATCTCGGCTTGGCAATGTGTTCTGTGGTCCATTCAACTGGACGCAGGCTGCCGTTCTTGCCCACGGAGAAGCAGACAATGCTGCTGTAACCGCGGTTTGAGGCATAGACGAAATTTCCCGAGGGGTGAACGGCGATCTCCGCGCCGATGTTGCGGGCTCCGACGTAATCGAGCGGCGCGGTTTTGTGCCACTCAAACGGCGTGAATCTTCCATCCTCGTAACGGCAGGGGAACACCCCCCCTATCCACTCGGCCAGCAGATACGCAAGAGGCTGGCAGGGGAGGAACGCAACGTGCCGCGGACAGCAGCTCATCGGAAACGGCGAAACGCATGGTTCATAAATATCCGCCCCGTCTCCGCGTCGAGCCTGTAGCTGTGGATGCAATCCAGTCCCTTGTCGGGCACGATCAGATGCTTTCCTGACGGATCAAAGACGACCTGATGCGGCTGCGTCGCGCGCTGTGATTCAAGCGGGCCGTGCGCGCCCTGCGGCACTTCTATGTCACAGATCTCGCCGATTTTTCCCTCCGAAGCAAGCCGCAGCGAGACGATTGCTCCGCTGCCGTTGTTGAGCGTCGTAACAAGCAGCCAGCGGTTTGTCGGATCGACGACGAGCGACACGCCGTTGTAAAGGCCAATGTGCTTTTCGTTCAGCAGCGTCAGCGTGCCGCTGGCTGCGTCGATCGCATAAGCCGCGACGAAACAGCCGTTGCCCTGCACGGTGTACAAAAAACGGCGTTCGCGGTCAAAGGCCAGAAAGGAGGGATTCACGCGCTCGACGACCTGAACGGACTCCCATTCGGCCGCCCCACGACGGGAAAAGATGCTGATTCCGCCATGACCGAGGCCGCCGCGCTCGGGCGCGGTGAAACTTCCAACGTACGCGAAAGACATTGTCGTTCCTTTCTGCTTTAGAACTTCAGGCAGACGGGAACTAGCAGCATGACGACCGCGTAAGTCAGCAGCACCATGGGAATGCCTGCTTTGACGAAATCCATGAAACGGTACTTGGTCCAGCCGGTGGTCATCAGGTTCTGCGGAGCGGCGAAGGGCGTAGCGTAACAAGCGGCACCGGCGAGTATGATGACCATGCCGACAGCGTGGACGTTGATGCCAATCGTCTTTGCCATGGAAATGGCGACAGGCATGAAGAGCAGGATGCTGGCAGTGTTGGAGATGAACTGCGTGAGGATCACAGTGCCGCAGAACAGAACACTGGCGACGAGATAGGGACTGGGATTCGAGCCAAGTGCTCTCATCAGCAGATCGGCCATAGCCTTGCCAACACCGCTGTTGTTCAGACCGGTGGAGACAACCGTAAGCGCGCCCATCATCAGTGCGCAGTTCCAGTCGATCGCACGGATTGCTTCCTTACCGCTCATGCAGCCAGTGGCAACAACGATGAGAGCGCCTAGAACGGCGGCCACGTGACGGGGCACCATCTTCGGGCCGATGGCGATGATCAGCAGCACGCCGAACAGCGTGCCGCAGGAGATGGCGGCCTTGCGTTTGTCAAGCGGATGCCGTTCCGTCTGTGCGAACTCGGGAATGAAACCTGTGTCTGGGATTAGCCTGATGCCGATAAAGGCGAAGTAGACGATGCCCACGACGCTCAGAGCGAGACCGAACGGCGTGATGTCAAACAGGCCGAAGCTCTCATAGCCCGCCTTGACGAGCAACTCGTTGCCGAAAACGTTGGTGGGAACGCCGACGAGCGTGCAGAAGCCTCCCAGCTGAGCGCCGAACAGCAGCGCGAGTAGCGACTTGGAGGGACCGATGCCTGCTGCCACGCACATGGCCGTGACGAGGGGGCGAGCGCTGCCATCACGCCCATGTTGCTGCACACAGAACTGAGCGCGACAGAAACTGTCATCGTCGCGATGACGATGTTGCGCTCGTTTTTGCCCGTGACTTGGACCATTCGTTCACCGATCACGTCGGTGATGCCGGAGTGGAACAGAGCGGAACCAACGACCATCATGCCGATCATCAGCACGATATTGTTGCCGTTGTAACCGTTGAAGAGACCGGACATCGGGATGATGCCGAACCACGCGTAAAGGATGCCGGCTGCAATGCCTGAAACGACGATAGGCACGGGTTCGGTAATGAACAGAACGACTAGGACAGCCAGGATGGCAAGAGCGATGTACATTTGACTCATTGGTATGCTCTCCTTTTCTGCAAAGTGTTTCGGTAGCTGTTTCCGCGCCGTGCTTTCGACTTTTTGTAAACGATCGGTTACGGAACAAAAGGCTTACTTGCGTCCCTTCACGTCGATCTCGGCGATAACGGCAGCGATGTCGGTCTTTTGTTCTTCGACCTGCTTGGTGAAATCTTCGCGGTTCATCCACATGTTGGAGGGCAGGCCGGCTTTGCCGTAGGCTTCTGCGAATTTAGGATCGTGGAACGTCTTTACGAAAGCGTCCTCGATTTTAGCGATGACATCTTCAGGTGTGCCCTTGGGGGCCACAATGCCGCGCCACGAACCGTCGGCCACTTCCACACCCTTCTCGAATCCGATGGGCAGAGCAGGATACTCTTCAAGACGCTTGGCAGCCAACGTGAGGAGGTATGAAACTTCACCGCTTCTCACTTGCTCGGAAAGCTCGGAAGGAGAGACGACCGTCAAATTGACGTGACCGCCCAGCATGGCCGTGATTCCCTGCGCGCTTCCGTTGGTGGGGACGATCACCCATTTCATGCCGGTCTTTTTGAGCACGCGCAGCACTGCCAGATGATCACTGGCCATCGCGCCCGAGACGCTGACTTTGACTGCGCTGGGATTGGCCTTTGAGAACTCCACAAGCTCTTCCCACGTTCTGAAACGCTTTGTCAGGCAGGCGATCGTCTCGGGTTCGAAAACCATGTTGACGATGGGGATAAAAGAATCGGTGGTGAAGCTGGTCTTCTTCGTAAGCGGCGAGATGACAATGCTGGGACCGACTTCGCTGAGCGTGTAGCCGTCGGGACGCGATCTGGCAACTTCCGTATAGCCGGTGACGCCTCCGCCGCCGGGACGGTTCTCGACCGTGATCGACTGTCCGAGGTATTTCTCCGCGATCTTAGCCGCAAGGCGAGTGGTCATGTCAGCCGCGCCGCCCGCCGCGAAAGGAACGATGATCCTCACGGGTTTGCTCGGGTAGTTGGCCGCGAAGCCGCAGGTGGGGGCAAGAACCAGCGCAGCGGCAGCCATAAGCGTAGAAATATGACGGGACAGTTTCATTTTGTACATCTTCCTTTCCTATTGCGATATATGATTTTGAAAACGCGGATCACTCTCAAGAACAACCCGTTAAAAACTGATATTTTTTACAACTCTGCAAAACGGGTCAAGAACGGCAAGAGATGGAGTGCTGCGTGGTTCTTAAATTATTTTTTCACACGACCATTATTTCCGTATCGCGTACTTCTGATGGTATGCCTCAATCGTATCGAGCGTTTCAGCGAGAATGCTGATCGTTGCTCCGGCAGTGGCGCGTTTTTCCGCTTCCGGCTCGCCGGGGATCATGATGCGGAAGCCTGGACGTACGCGGCTGGCTTTCAGGCGGTCAAACCACTCCTGCGCGCGCGCTTCGAATTCCGCTTCGGGCAGGAAGTGAGCGATGTTGATGGCGAGGACAAAATGTCCCGTGTTGGCCGGCTGCGTAGACGAGAAGAGCGAGGTACTCTCACACGACAGGCACGCACCTGAAAGCAGCGCACTGAGAGCGTCCACTGCCATCGCCAGCGCGTAGCCCTTGTGTCCGCCCATAGGTAACAGAATGCCCTTAATCGCCTCGGTGGGGTCGGTCGTGTCGTTGCCGTCCTTGTCGAGCGCCCAGCCAGACGGCAGGCTCAATCCCCTTTTCTCAAAGATGCGGATCTTGCCCTTGGCCGTGGCGCTGGTCGCCATGTCACCGCAGAACGTCTGCTTCGACCCGGGAAACGCGACGGCGAACGGATTGGTTCCAAGCAGGAGGTCCATGCCGCCAAACGGCGCCATTGTCGGGCCGGCCATCGAGGCGGCAAGCCCGATGCATTCTGCTCTGGCGATCGCGTTCGCATAAAAGGCGGCCGTGCCGAAGTGGTTGGATCGGCACACCGTCACTGCGCCGATGCCGTATTTCTTTGCCAATCCGATTGCCGTGTCCGTCGCCTTTGCCATCACCACTTGCCCCAGCCCGTTGCCGCCATCGACACGGGCAATGGCGCCGAGCGCTTTCACTTTGATATCGGGGTTCGGCTTGATCATGCCCTGCGCGATGCGGTCGGCGTAGGCTTTTAGCCGCATCAGCCCGTGCGACTCCACGCCGCTGATCTCCGCGTCCATCATCACCGCGACCGTCTGCGCGGCGTCGCGCTTAGGCACGCCCAGCCCTCTCAGGATTTCCTCCGCCCATCTTTGCAGCTTCTCGAGCGAAACTTCCACTCGCTCCATCGCAACAGCCCCTTTCAATTTTGTGCTTCGGTTTTGTGAGACGCTCTTTTTCTTTTCGTGTTTTTAGAGTATCATTCAAATAAACAGACGTAAAACTGTTTTGATGGTGACATGTAAACAGCTATTATGCTGTGAATGGGGGAACGACAGATGAGTTTGCTGAGTCTGAGATATTTTCTGACGGCGGCCGAAGAGATGAACTTCACCGCCGCTGCGAAACAGCTGTACATCACGCAGCAGACGCTAAGCATGCACATCGCGCGGCTGGAGCGCGAGTATCAGGTCGAGCTGTTCAGGAGAAAGCCGAAACTGAGTCTTACGCCAGAAGGCGAGCGCATGGTAAAGTATGCTTCTCGTATCGTCCGTTTGGAGCGAGTGATGAGTGCTGAGTTTGCCGACCTTGATCAGAATGCTCGTGGAGTGCTATCGCTGGGGATCTCGCGAATGCGCGCCAGGTACTTTTTCCACCGCCTGTGGCAGAACTACCGTGAACAATTTCCAAATATCGAGATCCATTTGCACGAAGGCAGCGCTGACGTTTTGGAGAAACTGTCCGCGAGCCGCAAGACCGATCTGTGCATCGGCATTGAGATGCGCCCGTCGCCGTCTATCTGCGTGCGGCCGCTGCTGCGCGAGGATTTCTACTGCACCGTCAGCAAAGACCTGTTCCGCAGCTTCTGCGGCGAAAAAGCGGGCGAGACAGCCGTCGAATTTTCCCGTGGATTGTCTTTTGAGCGTCTCCCCGATCTGCCTCTGCTGCTTCTTTCGCCTATCAACCGACTACGTCGCATTGTCGATCGGCACATGGATGCGATCGATCGAATTGTACGCCCTGTATTCGAGAGCAATGATCTGGAACTACTCGTCTCCATGTGCGAAAACGGGGCAGGGGTGACTTTTCTTCCCGCGACGATACTCTTTCTGACAGAAGCCGCTTTTGCGAGGACGGAACGGATCTGCGCGTTTCCCGTTAACGGCATCCAGATCGAAACCTCGTTAGTCTATCCCTCAGATTTGGAACTGCCGCATTATGCGCAGGCGTTTATTGGCCTGTGCGAAGAAGTCTTTGCCGAATCCGGTGCCATTATCCGCAGTAAAAGCGCTGCCTATCTGAAAAAACTGCAAACCATGCGCCGATTGTGACGATACTTTTTGACAGACGGAACACTTTGATCAGTTCCACATGGGACAAGCGATACCGCGAAAAATTTCCCGCCGGCTTGACAAATACCTTATATGGGTATATTGTGTGTCTGAAATGAAACAAGGAGGGAATTGAAGACATGAAAGAAAACAACTGCGAAAACGTCCGCCGTACCAAGGAGCGCTCGCCCGAAGAGTACCGCAAGCTGATCAACCGCCTCAGCCGCATCGAGGGACAGATCCGCGGCATCAAGGGCATGGTGGAAAAGAGCGCCTATTGTCCGGAGATCCTGATCCAGTGTTCGGCCGTCACGGCGGCGATGAACGCCTTCAACCGCGAGCTGTTGGCGAACCACATCCGTTCCTGCGTGCTCGACGACATCCGGGCAGGGCGGGAGAAAACGATCGACGAGCTGCTAGCGACGCTGCAGAAGCTGATGAAGTGACGGCGATTTTTTTTGCGGGAAAAGAGGTTTTCGCGATGGAGCAATACAACGTCACGGGCATGAGCTGCGCGGCCTGCAGCGCCCGCGTGGAAAAGGCCGTGTCGAAGGTGCCCGGCGTCAGCTCCGTTTCCGTCAGCCTGCTGACCAACTCCATGGGCGTGGAGGGAACGGCGTCCGAAGCGGCGATCGTCAGAGCCGTGGAAGAGGCGGGCTACGGCGCCTCGCTCAAGGGCGCCGCGAAGCCCTCCGCCGCGGCGAAGCTGGCCGAAGACGAGGAGGCGCTGAAAGACCGCGAGACGCCGGCGCTCAAACGCCGCCTTTTCGCGTCGCTGGGCTTCCTGGGGGCGCTGATGTACCTTTCCATGGGACATTCGATGTGGGGCTGGCCGCTGCCGCAGTTCTTCGACGGCAATCCCGTCGCCGCGGGACTGGCGCAGATGATCCTGGCGGCCGTCGTCATGCTCGTCAACAAGAAGTTTTTCACCAGCGGCTTCAAGGGGCTGATGCACGGCGCGCCCAACATGGACACGCTGGTGGCGCTCGGTTCGGCGGCGTCGTTCGCCTACAGCGTCGCGGCTTTGTTCCTGATGACCGGCGCGCAGGCGCGGGGCGACGCGGCCGCGGCGGCGCGCTATCTGCACGAGTTCTATTTCGAGTCGGCGGCCATGATCCTGACGCTGATCACCGTCGGCAAAATGCTCGAGGCCCGCTCCAAGGGACGCACCACCGACGCCCTCAAAGGGCTGATGAAACTGGCTCCCCAAACCGCCACGCTGCTTCGAGACGGCGCCGAGACTGTCGTGCCGATCGACCGCGTGCAGGTCGGCGACGAGTTCGCCGTCCATCCCGGCGAGAACGTGCCCGTCGACGGCGTGATCCTCGACGGCCATTCCGCCGTCAACGAAGCGGCGCTCACCGGCGAAAGCGTTCCCGTCGACAAGGCTCCCGGCGACAAAGTCAGCGCCGCCACGGTGAACCAGTCCGGCTACCTCCGCTGCCGCGCCGCCCGCGTCGGCGAGGACACCACGCTGTCGCAGATCATCCGCATGGTCAGCGACGCCGCGGCCACCAAAGCGCCGATTGCCAAAGTCGCCGACAAGGTGTCGGGCGTCTTCGTCCCCGCCGTGATCGCCGTTGCCCTGTTGACCGTCGCCGTGTGGTGGCTGCTGGGCGAAGAGTTCGGTTTCGCTCTGGCCCGCGGCATTTCCGTGCTGGTCATCTCCTGCCCTTGCGCGCTGGGGCTGGCCACGCCCGTGGCGATCATGGTCGGCAACGGCATGGGCGCGCGCCACGGGATCCTCTTCAAGACCGCCGCCTCGCTCGAGGCCGCCGGCCGCGTGCAGATCGTGGCGCTCGACAAGACCGGCACCATCACCAGCGGCGAGCCGGAAGTGACCGACCTTCTGCCCGCCGGGGGCGCGAGCGAACGGGAACTGCTCGAGCTGGCCTGCGCGCTGGAAAGCAAGAGCGAGCACCCGCTGGCCCGCGCCGTGATGCGGAAAAGCTGCGACGAAGGCCTGACCGCGGCGGAGGTGGGCGACTTCCGCGCCCTGCCCGGCAACGGCCTGACCGCCACGTTGAACGGCGAAGAACTGCTCGGCGGCAGCCTCGCATTTATCGCCGGCCGCGCCGCCGTGCCCGAAGAGATGAATGCCAAGGCCGAAGCACTGGCGGGACAGGGCAAGACACCGCTGCTTTTCACGCGCGGCGGAAGGTTCATGGGCGTCATCGCCGTGGCCGATACCATCAAGGAAGACAGCCCGCAGGCCGTGAAGGAACTTCAGGACATGGGCATCCGCGTCGTCATGCTCACCGGCGACAACGAACGCACCGCTCGCGCCATCGGCGCGCAGGCCGGCGTCGATCAGGTCGTGGCGGGCGTGCTGCCCGACGGTAAGGAAGCCGTGATCCGCGAGCTGCAGAAACGCGGCAAGACCGCCATGGTCGGCGACGGCATCAACGACGCCCCCGCCCTCACCCGCGCCGACACCGGCATCGCCATCGGCGCCGGCACCGACGTCGCCATCGACGCCGCCGACGTCGTACTGATGAACAGCCGCCTCAGCGACGTTCCCGCCGCCGTGCGCCTGAGCCGCGCCACGCTGCGCAACATCCACGAGAACCTGTTCTGGGCTTTCTTCTACAACGTCGTCGGCATCCCGCTGGCGGCCGGCGCCTGGATCTCCCTGCTGGGCTGGAAGATGAGCCCCATGTTCGGCGCCGCGGCCATGAGCCTGTCGAGCTTCTGCGTCGTATCCAACGCGCTCCGGCTGAACTTCTTCGACCTGCGCAGCGCGAAAAAGGATAAAAAAATCCGGCCCGTGGGGCTGGATCAGATCGAATCGGAAAAGGAGAATGGACCAATGACCAAGACACTGAACGTTGAAGGCATGATGTGCGGACACTGCGAAGCCCGCGTCAAAAAGGCCCTGGAAGCCGTGGAAGGCGTCGCCTCCGCCGAAGTCAGCCACGAAAAAGGCACCGCCGTCGTCACGCTGAGCAAGGACGTCCCCGACGCCGTGTTGAAAAAAGCCGTCGAGGACCAGGACTACGCCGTTACCGCGGTGAAGTGAACTTTTCACAAAAAAGAACGGATAAAAAATGGCCGGATCTCGATGAACTTGGGGCATTGCGATCTGGCCATGTCTGGCGTACTCTCCAGCGGCCTGAGGAACGAAAACGCTGCCTGTCACCGCTTCGGGCTTCTGCGTCTTAAGAAAACGTCAAGAACAAGAGAGGGCGAAGTCCGTACGGACTTCGCCCTCTCTTGTTCTTGACGTCTCAGCGTCAACGGACGATGGGCTTTCATGCCGAAATGTCACGGGGCGCCCTTCTTGGTCTGATGCATCTCTGGGTAGCTGATTTTTTTTCAGTCTTAACTTGGTCCTTTTATATCAATTGTTCTTGTATGCCAGTTTAATTTTCGCTTTTTTGTTCTCAGTAATTTTCATGTTTTAAGCCATTTTAGATCAATTTAGACATGTTATAAGCTGCGGTAATATTAGCTTGTTTTGCCAAGAAACAATATTAGGCGTTAGTATTGAAGAGAACTTTTGAGGTGCGCCTTTTTATTGAAGATAATTACAATGCATGAAAATCTTTTCTTGACAAAGAACGTATGCCGTGATATTGTCTGACTGTCAGACAATATCACGGCATAAATAACTTTTATAGGCCGCGACTTCTCAAAGAACATGACTTACGGCAGCCATGTTCCTGTGATTCTCGGCGTTTTGTAGTCGCATGGCAGTTTGTTCTATATTTTTAGCGAGGAGGATTGGATATGTTGAGATTTGCAATGCTTGGCAGCGGCAACGGGGCACGTGCATGGTGCGCTCAGATTAGCGCCGCTGGTTATCCGATTGTCATGTGGGAGCCGCTTGATAATGTGCCGGATTTCCCGACACTACACGAGAAAAAAACGATTTCCCTCGTCGGAGACATTCAGGTCACAGGACACCTTCACGCTGTGACGCGCGATATCAAAGAAGCTATGGATGGCGCTTCGATTGTCGTTGTGAACGTACCCTCGTTCGCTCACGGGCCTATCTTTGAAAAGATGATTCCGTTCCTCAAGGACGGTCAGCATATCGTCATCGTGCCGGGCAACTTCGGTGCGTACCGTCTCAAGACGATGATGAGCAAAATGGGCTGCAAGGCTCGAATCTCGATTTCTACGGTAGAGACTCAGCCCTACGCCTGCCGCATTTGTGCTGTTGACAAGGTAAACATCAACAAGCGCAAGACGGCTATCTACCTCGCTACGTCGCCGGCTTCAGCGGCCCCGGAAATACTTGACATCCTGAACTCTGCATTTGCCGGATACGTCAAGTACAAGAAGGCCGATCACATCCTTGCACTCGACATGTCCAACATCAATTTTACAATGCATCCGTATCCCGTGATTCTGAACTGGGGTGCGATTGAGCAGCGCGGTGACACATGGCGTCACTACATCGACGGGATCACGCCACTCATCAGCGAGCAAATGCACGAACTGGACAAGGAACGTATCGCAATTGGCGCGGCCTGCGGTTTTAAGCTTGATGGTTTTCTTGAGCTGATGAAGATGTACTACGGCAACAATAGCAGCAAGAATATTTTCGAGTATGTGCACAGCCCTGAGACGCCGTATTCTGATCTCGTTGGTCAGAGCGTTCGTAGCCGTTATATTACAGAAGACGTGCCGGGGGTCATCATGCCGATCGCCTGCATCGCGCGCAAGGCAGGAACGAGGTCACCGAGGGCGGACTTGATTGTTAACTTCTGTTCGCAGCTGCATGGTACCGATTACTGGCATCAAGGCACAACGCTCGAGTCTATAGGCATTGCCGACAAGTCTATCGACGAAATCATCAATATGCTGGCATAGGCTAATTCTGCAGGTTCTGCACTTGTTTCAAGTCTGAAATAGTTTTTCAATTCAAGCGCATGGTACTTGAGGAAGCATGTGGGCGTCGGAAAACATATATTTTGGGTTTCGTCATTTTTGCAGCTCAGTGGTTTTGTGTCCATTATTCTATCCTGTTGCGACTTTCATGGGCTTAAAAATAGAAGAGCGTTCACGACATAAGGAGGGGAAACATGAAAAGTATGACAATTGTTCGAGCAAAATGGATTCGTGGGCTTGACCATGTCATTGATGCGGTTATTGTCATCGCTCTGCTCGCGGTTACGGCGCTCATGTTTGTCCAGGTTGTTATGAGATATGTTCTGCGCTCGCCGCTTATGGGCATCGAAGAGCTTAACAACTTTCCAACGACATGGTTGTACTTGATGGCCGCCGTGAAAGCCTCTTCCGAAAAGGGGCAGCTTGTTGCGAGAGTACTAGAGATCTTTTGCAAGAGGGTACGTAGTATTTACGCTATTCGTATCATTGCCTCTATTGCTTCGACAGTTATCCTGTGCTGGCTCACGTGGTGGGGCTGGGATTACCTCAAGTATGCTCTCCGCGTCGGTAAGAAGACGGATATCCTATTTATCCCAATGATCTACTATGAAGTGACGGTATTCATTGCGTTTGCTCTTATGCTGTTCTACACAATCGTCGAAATGCAGGAGTGCGTTCAGCAGTACCGGATGACGCCTACGGACGCCCTTGTCCCGAAACATCAGGAGGTGGCCTAAATGGACGGCGTGACTCTTTCGATTATTTCCCTTTTAATCCTGATGATCCTGCTGTCTTTGGGCGTGCCGATCGCATTTTGTTTTAGCGGAGCGTTGTTGTTCATGGTTACATTTGGTGATATCTCGATGAAGGGTATGATGATGTGGGGGCTCCAGCAGATTTTAAGCCCGTCGTTGCTGTGTGTGCCGCTGTTCATCTATGCAGGCTCGCTAATGAGCGGGTCAGGCATAGCAAAATACCTGCTTGACTTCGTTGATGTTTTCGTTGGTCGCGTCAAGGGCGGTCTCGGCATCGTTGCGATTGTTACTTGCGGCATCATGGGCGCCATTTCCGGCAGCGCATTCACTGGTCTTGCCGCGACGGGTAGCATGTTGATTCCCGAGATGGTGAAGCGAGGTTATCCACGTTCTTGCGCTACGGCGCTGATTACAGCTTCGTCGATTCTCGGCACGCTGATCCCACCCTCAACGCCAATGATCATCTTCGGTTGGGTTACTAACACGAACGTCCTTGCCTGTTTCCTGTCCACTGTAGGCCCCGGAATCCTGACAATCATCATTTTCTGTGCAATCAACATGCTTATCTGTCACAAACTTGATATGAAGCTTCTTCCTCCGCTTTCTAAACAGGAGAAACGTCGCCAAATTATCAGTAAAGGCTGGAAGGCTCTGCCGGCCATTCTAATGCCCCTTATTATTCTCGGCGGCATCTATTCCGGCGCGACGACGCCAACCGAAGCGGCGGCCGTCGCTACAGTTTACTGCTTCCCTGTCGGCTTTTTGATTTACAAGGGTTTGAAACCAAAGAATACATTCCAAATCACGAAGGACTCTGCTGTATCGGCGGGCACAATCATGGTCATGATTATGTGTTCGATGATGTTGAGCCAGACGTATGTTAGGCTTCAGGTTCCTCAGGCCATCATGGGGTCAATTTTCGGCATCACGCAGAACAAGTTTCTAATACTTCTCCTCATCAATGCCCTGTTGCTCTTTGTTGGCATGATTGTCAATGACACGACAGGCATCATTCTTGTGGCGCCGTTGCTCCAGCCGCTGGCGATGTCAATTGGTATCCACCCCGTGCATTACGCGGCTATCTTTGGCGTTAACCTCGGCATTGGCTGCCTGACTCCGCCTTACGCCTCGTTGTTGTATCTCGGCATGCGCGTCGGCAAGGTTGAGTTTTCTGATATCCTGCCGTACGTCTGTCTGTTCCTGCTAGGCTACCTGCCGGTCATGCTTGCTACGACCTACTGGCCGGCACTGTCCCTTTTCCTCCCGCGTGTTTTTGGTTACGTGTAAAAAAATAAAACTGTCGCGAGGCACGTTTTTCTTGTCCTCGTAACGTCGGGCTGTTCAGTTCCAATATTTTACTGGCTTCAATGTACCGTGCGTAACGCACATATTCTATTTTTGTTGAGGAGGGTTTTACATGAAAAAGTTGAACGTTCTGTTTGCTGCTTTCGCTGTTTTCTACATGGGTACAGCCGCAGTTGCCGCGCCGTGGAAGCTTGCCACGATTCGTCCCGAAGGTTCAGCGATTGATATCGCGGTTCATAAGTTCGTTGACGACGTGAAGAAGGGCACCGACGGCCGCATTGATATCCAGATTTATCCGAACAGCGTTCTCGGCGACTACACGACAGTGCAGGAGCTTGTCTCTCTCGGCTCGGTCGAGATGCAGTGTGGTTCCATGAGCTGGCAGGTCGACAAACGTCTGTCCGCCTTCATTCAACCTTACCTTGTCAAGGACTGGGAGACAGCGAAGAAGAACTACAGCAAGGGAGCAAGGTTCACAGCTTTCTGCGAAGAGATTCTCGAGAAACAGAATGTTAAGGTCCTTGCCTATTGGCCGATTTACTTTGGCGGTATCGCTCTGACCAAAGATGTCGCCAATCCGCTTGATACCGAGAAGAAGAACCTGAAGGTTCGTGTGCCGAGCACGAAGCAGTGGGAAGCGCTTGCTGACGCCTTTGGTTTTCAGGCCACGCCACTTCCATTCTCCGAGTTCTTTACTGCGGCTCAGACTGGCATGGTTGAGGGCATCTTCGGTGCCGGTGCTGAAAACCACTACGTGAACTTCAAGGACATAATGAAGGCTGAGATTCCCATCAACACGCACTTTGAGTGTTGGCCGCTCATCATTAACAAGGAGCTGTACGACGGACTGTCCGATGCTGATCGTGCCACTCTTGACAAGGCTGCTGCGGACTTCGAAGCTGAGCGTTGGGCCGTTGCCCCGCCTGAGACTGAAAGCTATCTCAAGAAGCTTGAAGAAAAAGGCATTAAGGTTTACCGTCCGACGCCCGAACAGCTTGAGCACTTTTCCGAGGTCGGACGCAAGGCGACATTTCCGGTCCTTGAGCAAATCTGTGGCAAGAAGGGCTATGAAGAAATCCTTGCAACGATCGTTGACTAACATCTTTTTATCTGAATTGAATTGTTGATGAAATCGAGATTCATAAGAATAAGCGCGCTCTCAAATTGAGGGCGCGCTCTTAGAAAACAACGTGTTGATTAGTGCGTTTATTGTTCTTGTGTCTCTTCTGTCGCAGGAGCGTGCTTGTACCCCTTTTTCCAGAAGACCTCGACGTGCTTCACCATGACGCGGCGGGCCAGAGATGGATCGCCGGACTTGATCGCCTCAAGAACTTTCCAGTGCTCCTTGCGGTCTTCTCGTGGCAACATCTTGAAATTCACCTCTTTCTGGCGCTTGATTTCACCGTTCAGTGAGTCGATCATGCGCGTCAGGTACGGATTGTCGGCTAGCCTGGCAATCGCGGCGTGGAACTTCATATGTGCCACGTTAAGTGCGGCGTCCCCGTCCTCCTCTCCTTCGCGGAGGATAGCTTCAAGTTTCTGAATCTGTTGTGGCGTGGCGCGCTGTACGCACCAGTACGCGGCCTGTCCCTCAATAAGCTTGCGGACTTCAATGAGCTTCGCGTAAGCACTGTCGTCGAAGTCGTCCGCTTCAGGAGCATCGAGTACGTGGAGTAGAAATGTGCCTCGCCCGGGTTTTGATTCGACGATGCCAGCGTAAGCCAGAGCTTTAAGTGCCTCGCGGATGCTACTGCGGCTCACATTGAACTGCTTCGCAAGGGCGAGCTCTCCAGGCAAGCGTTCGCCAAGTTTCCACGTGCCGTTTGCAATCTCTTTTTTCAGCTGGGCAATAATTTCAGTGTAATAGGTACCTTTCTCCAGCGGTCGAATCATAAAAACACGCTCCATCAGATTTGCATTTAAAATGTGTTATTGATTATTCTCTTTTTACACTGTTTCGTTCTGTAAGTAGATTATAATCGTAGCACACATCAAAAACTCACGCAAGGCATCGAAACGTTGTGAAATATATTATTAATCACTGTGCAGAATAATATCGAGCTAATGTCAAACTAACAAAAAGGCTGGGAACATATTCCCTAAGCTTTCATGTGTCAGTGGCAGCACAAATTGAATAATTTTGTACATTTTATAGGAAAGGGATTTTTGTCGATGGTAAATCGTCAAAGTATTCTACTTACCATTCTCAACAAGGAAGTCAGACCGGCCCTTGGCTGTACGGGACCTGTAGCTGTTGCGTTTGCTGCGGCTGCCGCAAAGGATACTGTAGGCGGCGAACCGAAAAAGGTTCGCATTGTTATGGACAAAGACTCGTACATCAAGAACGTTGCCGTCGGTATCCCAGGTATTGACATGCGTGGTATTGAGATCGCCGCATCGTTGGGCGCTATCGCCGGCGTTTCATCGGCGGGGCTTGAAGTACTCAAGGATGTGACGCCGTCCGATGCAGCAAAAGCCAAGGCCTTCCTGCCGAACGTTGACGTCAAGATTCAGTGGGATTTTGACAGCGTTGGCCTCTATATTGAAGCATGGGTTGCGACAGGCAAGGGCGAAGGACACGTGCTTGTCGGCAAAACGCACACGAATATCATTTTCCGCGAATTGAACGGCAAGCTCATTGAAGGACAGTACGAGAAGAACTTTGATTCTGTTGTTGACCGTTCGCATGACACGATCCTTGACTATAAAATCAGCGAGATCATTGACTTCGCGAAACAGGTCCCGATTGAGGAAATCAGCATCTGCCGCGAGGCCATCGGAATGAACAAGATTATCGCCGAGCAGGGGTATAAGCCGGGTGTTGGCGAAAATTTCGGCAACGGAATTCTCGAGATCCCGTGGCCTTCCCCAATTACGAAAGCTAAGAGCTATGCGGCGGCGGCTTCTGATGCTCGCATGCAGGGACTTGAATATCCGACGATGAGTTGCGCAACGAGTGGTAATGTCGGTATCACATGTTCTATGCCGTTAATTTCCATGGGGGAGAGTCTTGGCAAATCGGAAGAAGAGATCATGCGCGCTCTTGCAGCGAGTTTCCTGCTCTGTGTACAGATGAAGAGTCTGATTGGTCGTCTCTCAATGTTCTGCGCGTGCGCGCTGGCGTCGAGTGTCGGTATCGCAGGCGGCATGGTGATGTTGCTAGGCGGTGGCACGAAAGAAGTTGATGGCGCGATACGTAACGTCGTAGGTTCTGTGTTTGGCATTTTGTGTGACGGTGCGAAGCATGGTTGTGCGCTGAAGTTGTCCATGTCCTCCGGCGTCGCGATTGAGAGCTCCTACATGGCGATGAACGGTCACTTTGTCAAGGGCGGCGATGGTTTTGTCTGCAACACAGCGGATGAGACTGTCCACCTTGTGGGGCGCATGGCCAAGGAAGGCACAGCGGGTGCCGATCAGACGATGTGTCGCCTGCTCTACGAGCGCAACAAGATTGACTCAGCCAAGCCGTCGTAGATACGTTGCGTCTAAAGTCTTTCCGCTGGCTGGGCGTTGTGCTAGGCCTGCGGTCCCGTTGCGTTGCCGTAACGTTCAAACGTTTTACTCTATTTTGCGTCTATATGGTTTTCAGTTTGACGGTCTTACTTTTCCGCAAGGAGGAATCTGTGCATGAAAACGTTGTTGCTGAGCCAGAAGGAAGCCATGAGCTTGATTACAATGAAAGATGTTGTCGAAATCGTGGAAAAGAACTTCCGCGGCATGGGCGAAGGAAACGTCATCAACCCGACCAAGGTCAACCTTGACCTTGGCGAGACCAGCCCATACCCGCCCTATGCGGGCTACATGAACGCCATGCCGGCCTACATCGGCTGGGAGAACGTTGCCGGCATCAAGTGGGCTGGCGGCGCGCTCGGTAAACGAAAAGCCCTCGGACTGCCCTACATTTCTTCGATGATGTTCCTCGTTGACCCCGTGACGCTCCAGTTCAAGTCCGTCATGGATAGCGCGATGATTACGAATTACCGTACTGGCGCTCAATCTGCCGTTGCAATGAAGTACCTCACGAAGAAGCGGAACATCACGTTCGGTCTGTACGGCGCTGGAATGCAGGCTCGTACGCAGGTTATGGCATTTGCTGAAATCTTTACGCTCAACAAGATCAAGGTGTATGATGTTTACACACCGGCTGCCGAGAAGTTCAAGAAAGATGTTGCTCAGTACGTGAAGAATGGCAACATTGAGATCTGCTCTGTTCCGCGTGACGTGGTTGAAGACTGTGATGCTATTGTCGCTGTCACCCAGGCCCAGAAACCGATCGTCGAAGACAGTTGGATTAGGCCGAAGCAAGTCTTCTTCCCGATGGGCAGCTGGCAGGAGTGTACGGACGAGTTCATTCTCAACGCTGACAAGATCGTCGTTGACCACATCGGCCAGTGCCTACACCGCGGTGCCTTGAAACACGTGGTGTCCGAGGGCAAGTTTTCCGAGAAGGACATCTACTGTACGATCGGCGAACTTGTTGCTGGCAAAAAGAAACTCGCATACGTCGAAGACCGCCCGGCTGAGCGCACGATTTGTATCCCGATTGGCACCGGCGCTCAGGATGTAGCTGTCGGCGGCGTCATCTACCAGCGCGCCATCGCGAAGGGTATCGGTGGCAGCTTCCAGTTCGTGTAAAACCGCTGGACTGAAAAGAGTGATTTCCCGGGCCGCTGCCGGATTCTTGTCCAACCGCCGTGATCAGCGTGGCGCTTCGGCCCCTGCCAAAAGCCTTTAGAACCTGCTGTCGCGCAGGTTTTCCCATAAGGAGGAACGTTTCACATGAAAACCCGTCTGCTGAGCCAGGATATGATCAAGAGCCTCATCACGATGAAAGACGTCGTGGACGTCGTCGAGAAGACATACCACGGCATGGGCGAAGGTACCGTTATTAACCCCGCCAAGGTGAACCTTGACCTTGGCGAAACTGCCGAATACCCGCCGTACAAGGGCTTCATGAACGCCATGCCCGCGTTCATCGGCTTCGAGGACATTGCGGGCCTGAAGTGGGCTGGCGGCAACCTCGGCATGCGTCCGCTCATGGACCTGCCCTATGTCTCTGCCCTGCTTATGCTGGTCGACGCTCCGACGCTCCAGTTTATCGGCGTCATGGACAGCGCTCACATCACGAACTTGCGCACCGGCGCCCAGTCTGCCGTCGCTTCGTGCTATCTCACGAAGAAGCGCAATATTACGCTGGGGCTTTACGGCGCCGGCATGCAGGGGCACACCCAGACCATGGCGTTCGCCGAGCGCTTTACGCTGAACAAGGTCGTCGTGTACGACGTGTTCCCCGCTGCGTCTGAGAAGTATAAGGCCGACTGCGCGCACCTTGTGAAGGACGGCAACATCGTCATCGCGAAGACGCCGGAAGAGGTCTGCAAAGATGCAGACATCATTGTCTGCGTCACCCAGTCCAAGGACAAGTACGTCAAGGACGAGTGGATCAAGCCCGGGCAGATCCTGTTCCCGATGGGCTCCTACCAGGAGTGCGAGGACAAGTTTATCAAGAACGCCGACAAAATCATTGTCGACCACATCGAACAGTGCATGCACCGCGGTGCTCTGAGCGGCCTTTATGAGAAGGGCGAGCTCAAGGAGAGCGACGTGTATGCTACGATCGGTGAAGTCGTCGCCAACAAGAAGAGTGTCGTCCCGGTCGAAGAGAGCCATGAGCGCATTCTCTGCCTGCCGATCGGCACCGGTTCGATGGACGTTGCTGTCGGCGGCATCGTGCTTGAGCGTGCCAAGGAAAAGGGCGTTGGCGGAGAGTACGAGTTCGTATAACAACGCAGCGCACTACTCTTCCGGAGCTTCACCCCGAGGTTTCCAACGCGAATCGCAGTTGATTTGAACTCTGGAAGGTCGTCTGCAGGGTGCCAGGCTTGCGATGATCTGGGGCTGTCGCGCGATATTTCGTGCCGCAGCCCTTTTTCAGCGCTGTTTTATATATTATTAGATAAATTTATATTATGCTTTTCACTTCGTTTAAGTCATTTTGGAGGAATATCCATGCCTGATTGCAGCACTTGCGGCGCGTGCATCAACAGTGATCGCGGCGGTGCAGACCGACTGCCAAGCCTCTTCGATTCCATTGGACCTGTCATGACCGGTTCGTCCAGCTCCGCCACAGCGGGCGTCCTGCGTATCGGGCGTATGGGACGATTGCTGATCGGAGGCAATCCGGACGCGATCGATCTGTATTTCTACGGCGCGCTCTCGACAACGTACAAAGGCCATGCGAGCGACGGCGCGGTTGTTGCTGGTCTGCTCGGTGAGCTCGAAGACTCCGGCCTGATTGGGAAGATGCTCAGGATTGCCGCCGAACGCGGCATTCCGGTTCACGATCATGCCGACCCCGAATCGACGCGCAACTCGATGACCGTCGACATGGCGCTTGTGCGGAACGGCGTCCATTACCGCATCTCCGGCGTGTCCATAGGCGGCGGCGAGATCGAGATGCAGGAGGTGGACGGCTGGCCCGTCCTGCTCCATGGTTTTGAAGACGGCGCGCTGTTCCTTGCGGACCGCCGTTTCAGCCAAAGCGAAGTCGAAGCGTTCCTCGGCCGTTCCGTCCAGTCCGTGACGGCCACGGAGTACGACGGTAAAGCATTCCACACCGTTCTGACCGAGACGGCCCTGACAGAGCCGCAGATAAACGCCCTTCGCGGCGCGTCGATCCGCGTTTACCCTCTGCGCAACCTGTGGGATTTTAAACTGAAAGACCCGGTTCCTCTGTTCGACACCTTCGCCAGCTGGCTCGCCCTTGCTGAGAAGACGTCAGCCCCCTCTGCCGCGGAGGCGTATGAAGAGCGCCGGAGCGGCGTGAGCCGCGAGTGGGTGCGCAAAAAGACGCTGACCGCCTGGAATGCCATGAAGGTGGCAGTCGAGAACGGCCTCGCTGGTCATAACCGTCTGCTGGGCGGCCTGACTCCTGGCGACGACGGCGCGAGGCTCAAGAATCTCGTTGACGCGCATCAGAATCTTTCCGGCCCCGTCGTGGGTACAGCAATCGCACGTGCGCTTGCTGTCATGGAGAGTAACGGTTCCATGCGTCAGGTCGTCGCCTGTCCGACGGCAGGCTCCTGCGGCATCATGCCTGGCTGCTTGATGACCGCGGCAGAAAAGCTTGGTTCGAGCGACGACCAGATTATCGACGCTCTCCTGGCCGGCGCAATGACCGGCGTCCTTGTCGCAAAACGCGCTCCCGTTTCCGGTGCCCTTGGCGGGTGCCAGTCCGAGATCGGCGTTTCGTCCGCTATGGCAGCAGCCGCACTGGTTCAGCTGGCCGGCGGATCGGCAAAGCAGGTCCAGGAGGCGTATGCTCTCGCGCTGAAAAATGTCCTTGGGCTCGTGTGCGATCCGGTCGCCGGTCCTGTCGAAGTGCCGTGCATCAAGCGCAACGCTATCGGCGTCGCGAATGCGTTCGCCGCGGCCGACATGGCCCTTGCCGGCATTGAGAGCATCATCCCGCCTGACGAGGTCCTTGACGCCCTGATCAACACACAACAGTATCTGCCCCGTGAGCTTCGCGGCATGATGAGCGGCGGGCTGTGCGCGACGAAAAAAGCTCACGAGCTCAAAGACTGGTGGTACAAAAAGCTCGCGACGATGTAGCGGAGCCAGGCGATTGAAATTTACGATCGAAATTCAGCGTGAAACAGAAAACGTTTTCAACATACGACCGCCCCGCGTGGTTTATTACAAAATATGGAGGAATACATATGAACATCTGTACCCAGTGTGGTATGTGCACGAACAGCGGCGGCAATACCGACCGTCTTCCGAGCCTTTTTGACTCCATCGGCCCGATCATGACAGGGCCATCCAGCTCGCATACGGCAGGCATGGTGCGTATCGGGCGCATGTGCCGCCAATTGATTGGCGGCGCACCGGACACGATCGACCTTTACTTCTACGGCGCGCTCTCGATGACGTACAAGGGCCACGCCAGTGACTCCGGCGTTGTTGCGGGCCTGCTGGGCCAGCTTGAGGATTCTCCGGGAATCAAAACGGCGCTCCAGACAGCCAAGGCGCAAGGGATCCCTGTCGTCGTCCATCGTTACCCAGACGACACAAGCCACAGCCCGGCAACTGTCGACACAGAACTGACCCGGAACGGGGAGCGTTATCGGATTGTCGGCCTGACGATCGGCGGCGGCGAAATCCAGATGAGCGAGGTCGACGGTTTTCCTGTCGAACTCCATGGCAGCGAGGACGGCGTTTTGTTCTCCACCTCCAAAGCCTACACCGCTGCCGAGCTCTCTGCCGCAGTCGGCGCAACCTTCCAGTCCTGCGTGTCGACCGTGAAGGACGGCGTCTATTTTCACACGGCGATCTCGGACAAGTCCCTGAGCGAGGACGCCATGGCGAAGCTGAAGCTCCTTGCTTCAAAGGTCTATCCTCTGGCTGGCCTGTGGAACTTCAAGCTTGTCAACGCTGAACCGCTCGTGAATAGCTTCGATGAGCTTCTTGCCCGCGCAAAGGCTTCCTCGATCCCCGCGGTGGCCGAGGAATTTGAAGCGCAGCGCAGCGGCGTCACGCGCGAGTGGATCCGCAAAAAGACGCTCGAGGCATGGAAAACCATGAAGGCGTCCGTCGTCGCCGGCCTTGGCAAAAACAACCTTGTGGCCGGCTTCATGCCCGGCGACGACGGTGCGAAGCTCATGAAGCTTGTGAACGAAGGCAAAAATCTCTCAGGCCCCATCGTCGGCACGGCTGTCGCGCGCGCGATCGGCGTCATGGAGGCCAACGGCAGCATGTGCTGTGTCTGCGCTTCGCCAACGGCGGGTTCGTGCGGCGTCATTCCCGGCTGCCTCCTGACCTCTGCCGAGCAGCTCCACTCCAGCGAGGACCAAATCATTGACGCCCTGCTCGTCGCGGCCATGACGGGCGTGCTCATCGCCAAGCGCGCGCCGGTATCGGGCGCTCTTGGCGGTTGTCAGTCTGAAATCGGCGTCGCCAGCGCGATGGCTGCGGCAGGCCTTGTCCAACTTGCCGGAGGAACCCCTTTGCAGTGTTGTGAGGCAATGGCGCTTGCCCTCAAGAACATCCTGGGGCTTATCTGTGACCCCGTGGCAGGACCTGTCGAAATTCCCTGTATCAAGCGCAACGCGATTGGCGTTGGGAATGCCTACGTTGCAGCCGATATGGCACTTGCTGGCATCAGGAGTGTCATTCCACCGGACGAAGTCGTGGATGCCCTGATCAACACACAGCAGCTTCTGCCTCGCGAGCTTCGGGGCACTCTGGTTGGCGGACTTGCCTCGACGAAGACTGCGCGTCAGCTGAAGGACGTATGGTATAAGCGCATGGAAGAGATGGGGTAACAAAAATTGTCTCAATAATACTGGGCCTTGTTTAAAAAACAACGTGATTTGTACTCCTTCAACAAAACAACAATGGCGGCAAGATGAAGTTGAAAGCTCGCTGAAGCTGCATGGGCGGCTCTGAAATTCTTCTTGACCGGCAGGGGCGCAGAATAAAGGGACTGTCTCCAAACTGCAGAACTGTCTTTAAAGACGAAGGATACCATTTCGTTCCGCTTACATGCAGTGCTTCAACACTGGATAAATTTCATCACAGAAAAGCAAAGGGCCGCCTTAATTGGCTTTTGAGATGGCCTCTTGCTGTGCGGGAAGCGACAGGAGGAACTATCCGTAAAATTTGCGGTTGAAAAAAACGCGCTCACTCTTGATGCTGCATGGGGTTGTCTTCGTTTCCCTTGTAAAAGTCGGGACTTCAGGCAGTGGTCTCCCGAACAGATCGCTACACGCTTGAAAGAAGAGAAAAAACTCTATCTCCATCAGCTATGCGACGATTTACCGCTGCATCTCCAGCGGCGCTTTTGTCTGTACGTACCTCAAGAGCGTCGCCAGGACCGTCATCGATATGCTGAAAGATCTGCCCCATGAAAGCGTCACTTCGGATCGTGGCTGCGAGTTCTACAATTTCGAACAGATTGGCACCGGTCTGGGCGGAACGAAACTCTATTATCCGAAACCACACCAGCCATGGCAGCGGGGTACGAACGAAAACACCAACGGATTGTTACGGGAATGTTTTCCAAAGAAGAAGGATGTCACGGATATACCTAATGAAGTTATCCAGATGTATGTCAGACGCTTGAACTCTCGACCTCGTAAATGTCTTCACTGGAAATCTCCTTACGAAGTTTTCTACTCTGCCTCGTTGCGCTTGGTTTGACTATTTGCCTTCTAAAAGTTGGGAAAAAAAGCCGTCGAGGATCAGGACTACGCCGTCACCGCGATCGAATAAAAGCTTTTATCGATACGAGATACGACAAAGCCCAGGTTGGATCATGCCGAACATTTAGTTCGCCACGATCCAACCCGGGCTTTGTTAATTTTCAATCATCTTAAAGAGCTATCACTATGGAAGCATATGATGCGCTGGATGGATTAATCATTATGAATTAAGGAGTCGCTGATTAAATCAGCGACTCCCCAGAGAATGTGCGTGTGTTGGAGTTTCCTTTTGACGGGAGATTTTTCTTCTTTACAACGTTCAGATTCCATTCAATGTGTCTTGACGTTTATATCGAATTCTCGGGCTTACGGCTCGTAAAAAGTTTCGTAGTCAGAATAAAACTGTTCAAGTTGACTTAAAGATTTCACGTAGCTTTTGTAATGTGAAATACCATAAGCAAAAATTGAATTGAGGAGCGACATGCAGCCTACATAGGACGCTACGTAATTCTGTGTCCGTGTCGAACATGTAAAAACTAAATCTGCATAAACATATGACGGTGAAAGCTTGTCATCCGTCACTAAAACGATAGGAATTTTTCTGTCATGCAGCGTTTTGAGCATCTTGACCACGTCTTTTGAATAACGATTGAATGAAAAGGCCATAACTAAATCGTCAGAATGAACCGTAAGCATTTTGTCGATATAATCGCCAATTCCGGGCGTAATCGGAAAAACCGTAAGTCCTTGCATACGCAACAATAAACTTGTGTAGGTTGCAAAGATTGCCGAGGTTCGGAATCCCATCGTATAGATAATATGAGCTTTTTCAGCTAGGTGAAAAAATTTCTTTATATTTTCTTGATTAATCGGGTTATTCATTGTCCTGTGAATATTCTCGATATCTAGTCTTGTTACTTCATCCAAAACGCTCTGTTGGTGTGCCTCGGTGAAATTATCGTCGTTGATATTGTAGTGACTAATCAAAGTTTGCTGAATATGATCCCGCATTGCCTGTTTGAACTCCGAAAATGCGGAATACTGCATTTCAGTGCAAAACTTTATCACCGATGTCACGCTTACGCCGGCAGCTGTCGCTACATCAGTAATCGTACAAAAAGGAATGTCACTGTAATGCTCTATGATGTAGGTTGCAACTTTTCTCACTGCGGGAGAAAAAGCAGATTGTCTCTTTTGAATTTTTTCCAAGAAATTTTGCATTACAGCCCCACCTCGATTTATGTCCATCATAACAAATTTCCGCTTGAATCACATCATGAATATCTCAGAAGATGAAGATCTCAAGGTTTTCAACAAAGTTTTTTCCATTCAGTCGAAAAATCTTTGTCCATGTATACAAAATAATTTTATTTTTTTGTTGCAAGAAAAAATTTTTATGCTAATATTGAATTACATCGTACGATGCTGCAGGGACAGTTCGGCAAATTTTATTCCAAAAGGAGCGCGACGCAATGAGTACTTCGCATCTTGAAATTCTATTTTTGAACAATAAGGAGGTCAATTCTCTAGCGGGCAATTCTATGCCGGATGTTATTCACGATATCGAACGAGTTCTCTCGATGCTTGACAAGGGAGAAGCGATCAATGCCGGTAAAATCGTTCTTCATTGGGGAAAAACCATCGAAGAAGAAAACATTTACGGGCGCATCAATGCCATGCCAGGTTTTGTCGGTGGCGAATACAACATGGCTGGCATTAAATGGATTGGCAGCAATCCCAACAACTACAAACAAGGACTGCCACGTGCAACAGTAACCGTGATTCTGAATGATCCAATATCGAAAGTGCCGGTATGTATTTCTGACGCGACTACGGTCAGCGCCAAGCGTACTGGCGCCGTTGCCGGATTGGCGATGAAGTACCTCGCGGTGCAAAACGCACAAACAATGACGATATTCGGTGCGGGAGCACAGTCGCGTACGCAGCTTGAAGCCGCTATGGTCGTTCGTCCGTCCATCAAGGAAGTTTATATTACTGACATTGTATTTGAACGTGCCGAAAGCTACGCCGCGGAAATGACCGCAAAGTATCCCGGTCTTAAAGTTACGGCAGTTCAAGACGCTTCCGGTGCCTGCAGGAAGAGCGATATTATCAGCACCGTAACTATTGCGACAGAGCCCGTTGTGCAGGCGGAATGGATTAAAAAAGGCGCTCTCATGATCAATAATGCTGATTATGAATACACATATGACTGCGTCAGGCTGGCCGACAAGGTTTTCGTTGATACGTGGGAAACTATCAAACATCGTATGATTAGCACTGTAGCGCTGATGTGGCGAGATGGTCTGTTTAAGGATGAGCAGATCACGGCTGAGCTTGGTGAGATCATCAACGGTAAAAAGAAAGGGCGTGAGAATGACGAAGAAACAATCTACTTTAACGCCGTCGGTATGGGGGTTGAAGATATTGCAGTAGTTTCCCGTGCCTACCATAAAGCAGTGGAAAAAGGCATAGGAACCAAGGTTCCTTATTGGGTGTAGGCTGCTTGTCAATTTCCCCTTGCAAATAAAATAGGTCCTTTAATATCGCTCAGGATATTAAAAGAATGAGGCCGCTGCAAGTGAAAGAATGAGGTTTTGCATAGAAATAGTTCTGTTCTCTCTCTAAGCGGCCTTTTATTTAGGAGCATTTTGTAAGTAAATATACGATGATATTGGTTTTTATAGGTGCAAAGTGACATAAAAATTGTATTTTTTGCCGTATTTCAGGAAAGGAGCTCAAAACATGTTCCCTTTGGAAAAAATTACGAGCGGCACTATTAATAATCTGCTCCTATATATCAGTATTGTTGGTCTGTTACTTGTCGTTGCCAGTCTTATCCGACTCAAAGTACATTTTTTACGCAAAGCCTTTATTCCTGCTTCGCTACTGGCTGGAGTTATTGGTTTGGCTTTAGGCCCCTACGCGCTAAAAATTATCCCTGCTGCAATGATGACATCTATTGGTGCTTTACCAAGCTCAATGATCACGATTGTATTCTCTTGTATGTTGCTGGGAGTGAAAAAAGAGAAGACGGGAGAATATGCGCTGCATGACAGCGTCACGGGGCTTCTTTGGCTATGGTCGAATAGTTTTATGCAGGTGGGCGTCACCGCACTGTTGTGTGTCGTTTTGTTTACTCCGTTTTTTGGTGTTAACCCGCTGTTTGGCTCCCTGTTTGAGATCGGCTTTGCTGGCGGACATGGAACGGCGGGTGGCATGGCCTCGCTTTTCGAAGATCCTAAGTTGCTTAACTGGATTGATGGTGCATCCTTGGCACCTACCGTAGCTACGATCGGCCTTCTTATCGGTATTTTCGGCGGTATGGGGGCTATCAACTATGGAGTTCGTAAGAGATACACAAAAGTTCTGACTGGGCCAACAAGCGGCGGAGACTCGCGGGAGATCTATCCTGAAGGTAATCGCGAGGCAAGTGCCAAGATGACGGTCAGTCAAGATGTTGTTGAACCTTTTGCCCTTCATTTAGGCGTTATTGGTATCGCTGTTATTGTTGGGCGCCTGATCGTGTGGAGTTTTGGCGCCATATTCAAGTACAAGGGATTGCCGCTTTTCCCTTTTGCCATGATTGGCGGGTGGTTGATCAACATTGTCATTCAGCATACGTCACTCCACGATCTTTTTGATCGTGCCACTTTTCAGCGTATCCAAGGCATGGCCCTTGAAATTCTGATCGTCGCAGCGATGGCTTCTATCAAGATTCCAGTTGTGGTCGAATATTGGATGCCGCTACTGATTGCTACTGTCATTATTACAGTCTTCATGTATTTCTGGCTGTTCTGGCTGAGCCCGCGCGTTTTTTCCCATTGTTGGTTTGAGCAGGGCATCATTCGGTTCGGTGCATTTACTGGAGTAGCTGCCGTTGGCTATATGCTGCTTCGTACGTCCGATCCTAAGATGGAGACGGATGCTGGAACCATTTATGCTCTTGGGTGTCCTCTCATGAGCCCTTTTATCGGCGGTGGGCTAGTGACGACAATGTATCCGTACTTTATCAAAAACTTTGGCGCGTTGGCGACAGGGTTGACTCTCTGTACGGCTTCAATTGCCCTGATCGTTGTGATGCGTTTGTTCTTCTGGAATAGGGCCATTCAGAAACAACAGCGATAAGTCTATTTTATGCGAGAGGAAGCTTTTTTATGGAAGCGAGTGTTGCAGTTATTGGTGCAGGGAATGGCGGAACGGCAATCGCCGCATACCTTTCCAGCCAAGGCGTAAAAGTAAATCTATGTGACCCTTTTCCACAGTACATTGCCGGCATTCAACAAGCAAATGGCGTTAATCTAACCGTGAACGGGCGAACATCGCACTGTCAGTTGAATTTAGTGACGACTGATATTCCTCTTGCCATTCAGGATATTCATTTGATCATGGTTGTCACACCTTCTTTTACTCATCGGTTGATTGCAGAAGCTTGTTTCAATGCGTTGGAAGAGGGACAGACTGTTGTCTTGAATCCTGGACGTACTGGCGGAGCTTTGGATTTTCTCAATGTAATCCGTAGCCGGGGCTGCAAGGCTGACGTTACCATTGCGGAGGCACAGACACTGATCTATGCCTGTCGTAAGACGGGGCCCTCGTCTGTGGAAATCAGCGGTATAAAGAAAAAGATCCTTCTGGGAGCTCTTCCGGCAAACCGTACGGAACAGGTATTGGCAATGCTCAGGCCTTTTTATCCACAGTTCGTGGCAGCGAAGAACTGTCTGGAGACAAGTCTTTCTAACATTGGTGCGCTTTTCCATCCAACTCCGCTGTTGCTGAATATCGGCAGGGTTGAGAGTGAAACTGGTGGTTTTCGTTATTACCTTGATGGGATTTCCCCTTCCGTGACTGTTCTTGTCAAAGAGATTGACAATGAACGTATGGCCGTTGCCGCTGCTTATGGTGTGAGCGTCCTCAGTGCAGAAGAATGGCTGATTGAATCGTATGATACTCATGGAGAGGATTTGTATCATTTGATTCAGAATAATGCCGCCTACAGCACAATCAAGGCACCAAAGACAATTGATGCCCGTTATATTACTGAGGATGTACCAATGAGCCTTGTGCCAATCTCCGAGCTGGGGCGTAAAGCGGGCGTTGCCACGCCCAATATCGACGCTGTTATCCAGCTGACAAGCGCAATCTATAAACGAGATTTCCGAGCGAGCGGCCGCTGTTTAAAGAATCTTAGCCTTGACAGTATGGAGAGGGAACAAATCATTCATTATTTTGAGACTGGCAGCCGCTGATCTGAATTGGTGTTAATAACTATTTCTTAATTGAAATGCTGAATAGCAATAGCGCTCCGAGGGAGATCCACAAAGCGAATTGCACGGACTGCGCAGCCGGCGAGACAGGCCCGAGCGACTGGACTCCCTTGGAGTGCTTCAGGACTGTCGTTAAACTATTCTATTAAGAATCAGTATTAGAATCCATGCTCGCTCTGATTACTGGTATGAGAATAACTGACCTTTCTCCATCGTACATGCCCCTATTATGGCCAGCACGGAGATATCCTCCCTTGTCATTGAACCGGAGCGTTCTAGACGTGTTAACCACTTTATGAATCTCGGCATCGATCCTTTCCACACCGTCAAATGAGCCATGGGCACCCTGGATTAGGTTAAGCACGAGACATGAAGCGCAGCTTACGCCGAGACTCTGTTGGCTGCACAGACTCATCCCAGAGATAAGGAATGCCTGACGAATGGCGATACGAAAGCTTGGCTTGTTGCGGCGACAAGAGGACGGGCGGAGAAAATCGAAAATGTAGCCTACACTCTTGACAAGGCACCAGAACATCAGCTGGAAAAGCAGCAGATCTGGATCGCCACAATTGCTGAGAATAGCAGCCATCTCTGTCGCGCATACCGTATGAAAGAAACGCTTCGACGGCTTCTAAAAATCGAAGACACCAACGAGGTAGAAGCAGATCTGAAAAGGTGGCTTTTGTGGACGGGCTACAGCAAAAATTCGGCTTTCAAAAAACTGTATCAGAAGGTCAAGTGCCACTAAAAGTATATAGTCTTTATTATTTTAGGGGCTAGAACAGCTGCTTTGGCATGACCGGATGTTCATAATATAATTTAGGAGGCGTTAATATGAAATCTGTGGTTATTGTTTTTGCGATTCTTGCTACGCTTCTATTAACCTATGGATTGAGCATGCTGATGACAAGAAAGGGCAGAAAAAAGAGTGTTAGTGTAGATGATTGGGAAGTCGGCGGCCGTGAGCTTCCTCTGTATGTCGTGGTAGGTACACAATTTGCTACAGCAATGGGAGGTGGAATTCTAGTCGGACAAGTTGGCAATGGATTCAGTAACGGATATTCAGTGATGCTTTACGGCATTCTGTGCCAGTTGTCTTTTGTTATTCTTATGTTCGTCGCTAAATGGTTGCGCGAACATAAGTTTGCGACTGTTCCCGAAATTTTACTGCACTATTCAGGTCCTAGCAAAACTGTGAGGATTCTGGCTGGCTTGATGACTATCGTTGTTCCATTTGGCTGGTGCTGTTCAAATTTAACAGCATTTGCAAAATTATATACGACAATTACAGGTATCCCCTTAAATATCTTGATTTGCGCTATGGCTGTCCTGTGTGTATTTTTTGTATTGCCTAGCGGACTTAAAACAGTAGCATGGACGGATTTTGTCTTTGGTTGTCTGATGTTTATCATCGGTACAACGATAGCAATTGTAACAGCGAGAATGGCTGGCGGCATGTCACATGTGATGAGGACAGTTCCTCAGGATATTGTACAGTTTCCGAGCTCATTATTCAGTGTTGGTTTATCTACGAGTATTTTATGGATTTTTTCACTCACTCCTGGTGGACTGACAAATCAGATGTATTATCAGCGTATTCTTGCTTGTAAAGAAACGAACAAGGTTATTAAAAGTCTAGCTATTTCTGCTTTCTGTGCACTGTTAGCCTATGTTTGGGCTATTGTCGTTGGACTAAGTGTTCGTTCCATGAATCCAGGACTTGAACGGGAAATGGCAACGGGATGGTTGATGAACGAATTACCTCTATGGGCGGTTGCGGTCTTTTCTGGATTGGTTGTATGCACGATTCTTTCCACAATCAGTTCTGGTATCCAATCGGTAGTTGTTAATTTGAATCGTGATATTTACCGTGTGCTGAATCCTCGAGTCTCGGAGAAATCCGCTGTACAGATAAACCGCGTTCTCTCTGTGATCGTGCTGGCGGCAGCGGCTTTGATTGCTATGTATTTTCCCCAGGTACTCAACCTCCTCGTGTTGACCTATTCGTATTCGGCTGCCGGGCTTGTTTGCCCGATCTTCCTCGGCTATATGCTACGCCGTAAGGGAATTATCACAAAGAATGGGCTCATCGCCGGCATGATCCTTGGTGTTGGAGTCTGTGCCTATTCTATGCACTTTAAGTCGGTCATTCCTTATGTGATCTGGGGTTGCCTTGCTTCTGGCATGGCGATGATTGTTTTCAGTAAATTGGACAAGAAGAATCCCGCTTATCTGGAAGAAAAATAAGAGCGGAGGGATGATAATTATGAACGGTCAGTCGCCAGCAAGAATAGCTTGTGTACAGATGGATGTTGTACAGGGAAATGTGGGACAGAATCTTGATACCGCCCAGCGAATGATCGAGCAAGCCTGTCAAAATGGGGCCAATCTGCTTGTTCTGCCTGAAATGTATAATACCGGTTGCGTGTTTGACAGGCGTTCCGACGTGTTTGCGCTTGCGGAAGCGGTGCCGAATGGAAGAAGCTCTCGGATGCTGGAGAATATAGCTCGTAAACATGGCATTTATATTGTCGCCTCATTGGTGGAGAAGGAAGAAAACGATCTCTTTAATACTGCAATATTAGTGGGACCTGACGGTTTTGTAGGCAAATATCGCAAGCTTCATCCCTGCGAAGATGAAGTCTATTGGGTTGAACCGGGAAATCTCGGTCTGCCAGTGTTTCATACGCGTATAGGTCGCATTGGTGTAATTATTTGTCTTGATGCATATTACCCAGAGACGTTTCGCATACTTGCATTGCAGGGCGCAGACATTGTCTGTGTCCCATCCAACTGGAGTGACGTCAAGGAAACACGCGCTTTACCGGATCCTTATTGGACAATGGCTCCTGTACTGTGCATGGCGAATGCTCTCTCCAACCACATCATTGTTGCTGGCACGAACCGCGTGGGACAAACAGGAAAGATGAAATTCCCCGGACAGAGTATTATTGTCGGACCATGGGGAAATCCAATTGCGGGGCCCGGGCTCATGAAAGAAGGAGTTATCTACGCTGACGTTGATCTGTGTGACAGTAGGCGCAAATATTTCCATCCGACAAACAGCCGTCTCGCGAACCGTCGGATTGACGTGTACAGTTATGACCTAGGTTATCGTCCTGAAAAATATATGTAGCGGAAGCATCGTTGATTAACAAAATATTATTCAAGGAGACCTCGAATAACTCTTTTTATCGGACGACATAAAGCATTCATCAGTTTTATGACACATGCTATTTGGCTCAGTTATTCTTCCCACTTCTGGAATCCCTTGCCCAGCACTTCCGAGGCGACGGAAAGGCGCAGGAAGGCGTTGGGGTCGTGTTCTTTGAGGAACAGCTTCAGCAGGATCTCCTGGCGCGGGGCGAGCAGGGTGATCAGCACGTGACGGGGGGCGGCGTTGAAGCCGCCGCGGGCGTCGAAGATCGTCACGCCGCGGTGCAGCGTGTAGACGATGTAGTTGCGCACCAGTTCCGCTTCGCTGGTGATGATCATGGCTTCCTTGCGCGAGGAGAAGGCCCGCAGGTCGCCGTTCATGACCAGCGACGTGATGTAGGACAACAGCAGTCCGTAGACGACGTTCTCGACCGAGACGACCCAGAAGAACAGCAGGATCACGGCGAAGTTCAGCAGCATCGAAATGTTGCCTAGCTCCACGCCCGTTTTGCGCCGTACCGCGACGCACACGATGTCGATGCCGCCGGTGGAGCCTCCGCCTGAAAACACCGTCGCCAGCGCAATGCCGTGCAGCACGGCCGCGACGACGACCAGTAGCATACGGTCGGCGATGACCGGCGCGGGGAAACGCGCAAAAAATTCCATGCCCAGCGACATCAGGACGGTAGAGTAGAGCGTCCAGTAGAAGAAGCGCTTGGGGAGCATCTTGTAAGCGAAAAGGAAAAGCGCGAAGTTGAACACGGCGTTGCTGAGCCCCAGCGGAATGTCACTGAGGTAGTTGAGGAACAGGCAGACGCCCATGACGCCCGTGTTGGGCAGCATTGCCGGTTTGATGAAGAAAACGGTGCCGACGCAGTAGAGCAGGGTGCCGACAGTGGTGACGAAAAAAGTCCGCAGTTCCTCTTTCAGCGCTTCGGGGGTGACGCGCAGACGCGCTGCGATGTTTTCAAGCATGGATCGATCCGCTCCTTATCATGATGTTCATTTTGCCGCGATCTCGCTTATCATACCTGATAAAACCTTAAAAGAGAATTCCCAGCGTCGGAAAGTCCGGCGAGACGTATAGTTTCCTTACGGAACAAACGGCCGCTCCCGACGAAAAATACGAAAAAGCCCCGCCGTGCAGACGGCAGGGCTTTCATTCTTAATGGAGCGGAAGACGGGATTTGAACCCGCGACCCCAACCTTGGCAAGGTTGTGCTCTACCCCTGAGCTACTTCCGCGTGGAGAATGGCGGGGCTGAAGAGACTCGAACTCTCGACCTTCGGCGTGACAGGCCGACGCTCTAACCGACTGAGCTACAACCCCATCCACGAACGCGACACGTAATATACCAGACTTGGATTCCTTTGTCAAAGGGCAATTTAAAGCTCTGTCTTTTATCAACCGTTCTTCCTGTGACCATAAGCCTGAGTCTTGTAGATTTTGCGATTGGGCCATTTTAAACAGTGAAAGAACAATATATAATGAAAAATGCCGCACAGAATGGCGCAGCTCGCAAAGGGGCATGGACTGGGGATGGTCGCCGCGGGTTCCAACGCCGTCGAGCTGAGCGGCGGCGACGGCTACCGGCCCCGCGTGGAAGAGCGCATCTTCCTCATCGACCGCACCAAGTACCTAATCCCCGCCGACGGCGGAACGGTCGAAAAGGGGCGCTTGAGACGGCGGCTGGTGTGATTCGGACTGACCGTCGTTCGTTTTCAGGAAAAAATCCAGTTTTCGAGAACGGAGGGGATCACGTGAAAGTGCAGATTTCGTTGACTGTCGAAGCGGGCAAGCGTTTGATCGCCAAAGCGATATTGACGCTGCCCGCCGTTCGGAGGGCGCTGGCGGAGGGGCGGCTGCTCCTTAAGGGCGGCACGACCGTTTCGCTGATTTCCGAAGCGGTCTGCGGCGTTCCGCTGAAGATCTGCGGGCGCATCGACCGCCGCGGCGCCGGTTCCTGCGCCGGAAACTGCCCGGCCCCTCACAGCCTTCTGCTGCATCGGGGCGTTCCTGCGCCGCTGGACGCCGAGCTTTGGTCCTCCGGAAAATTGAGATTTTCGCCGGGCGACGCCTGCGTGATCGGCGCCAACCTCGTGGATCGTCACGGACGCGCGGCGATGCTTGCCGGAAGCCCTTTCGGCGGAACGCTGCACTTTTTTACGAGCCTTCCCGCCGAAGGCGTGGAGATGATCGTTGCGGCCGGACTCGAAAAATACGCGCCCTGTTCGCTGGACGACGCCGTGGCCGCCGCGTCGCGTCTCGCCCCCGATCTGTCCATGGGCATGGCGGCAGGTCTGATTCCCATCCCCGGCCGCGTGATCAACGAAGCGGAAGCCTGCAAGATCCTCGGCGCCGCGGAAGTGCAGATTGTCGCGCGGGGCGGCATCCAGGGCGCGGAAGGCGGCTGCACGCTGCTGGCGAGCTTTGACGAGCGCCCTCAGGGCGAGGCGTTCTTCAACGAAATTCTGGCGTTGTCCGGCACGGTTTTTCAAAAAAGCGCGGGCGACGCAAAGTCGCTGAAAAGCTGTCTTGACACCGCTTGCGGCCCGACCGGCGCGGAGCACCGCGGCTGCTGGTACCGAAGCCGCCGCAGAGAACTTCCGGTCTAGGATGGCCGTCATGTTTACCGTTGCCGACATGCTCGAGCTACCCGTTTTCGCCGGCCATGAAATCGCGGCAGGCAAAAAAGGGACGGGAAACCGCGTCCGCTTCATCGATTTCATCGAGATCCCCGACCCTTCCGGCTGGTGCCGCCCCGACACGTTCTCCTTCACGACCGGTTACGCCTTCCGCAACAATCCCGAGCAGATCTGCCGCATCATCCGCGTCTTGAGCGCAGGCAGAGCCGCCGGGCTGGGCGTCAAGCTGGGACGTTTCATCAGCGCGATCCCGCCGCAGGCATTCAGCCTCGCCGACGAGCTGGACTTTCCCCTGGTCATCCTGCCCAAAGGACTGGCTTATGCCGTTGTCTCGCGCACGGTCATGCGCGAGATATTCCGCAGCGAACGGAGCTGTCGCGACGACGCCGGCGAGCCTCTCAGCCTTTTTCAGCTGGAGCAGGATCCCGTCGGCCTGCTCGAGTCGCTGAAACGGCAGGGCTGGGAAAGCTCCCGGAGCGTATGGAGCCTGCAATGGGAAAATCTGCCGCCGCAGCGGCCTTCCCTGCCGCCGCCGCGCGCTTTCCAGTACAGCGCCAACAGCTCCCTGCGCATGCTCGTCGCTCAGCTGCCCGGCGAGCGGGCGGATCACTTCGTCGAATTTCTGAAATGCTGCCTGCCGCAGCAGCTGGAACGCCAAAGCCTGGGCATCTCCGGCCCCGCGCCGCTGAAAAATATCGTCCAGAGCTTCGCGGAAGCGAGAGCGGCCCTGCGGCTCGGCGCACAGCTCGGCTTCGACGAAGGCGTCTTCGTCTACTCGGAGCTGGAACTTCTGGATCTCCTCAAAAAGAACCGGCCGCCGGCCGAGCTTCAGGAGGCCGCCTCGCGCTGTCTGCGTCCCCTCCTCGACGAAGACGTGAAAAAGCATTCCAGTCTCGCGCAGACCCTTCGCGTCTGGTTCGCCTGCGACGGTTCCTCCGAAAAAGCCGCTCAACGGCTGCACATCCATCGCAACACCCTGCTTTACCGCCACAAGCGGATCATGGAACTTCTTCCCCTGAACCGATACGGCTCAACGCCGTTCCGTCTGGCGCTGTTTTTTCTGTACGCGAAAAACGGCGCCGGCGGAGAATCGTGAAAGCCCCCTGAAGGAACGCGTTTTGAAAGGACGCTCCTTCAGGGGGCTTTATTTTTAGAATTGTGCGCCTGCATAATTTGATACTGTATTTTTATGCAAAAATATATTTATTATATTATTTAGCATGATAAAATTCAATAAGATCTCTAAAAACTGTCGTTGTTCAGTGATAAAGTCCCCCATAACTGTTCCAAGAAAATGTCACTCTGAGATAATACCGTTCATGAAACAGGAGCGAATGACATTGTCACAAAAGGAACTGGATCGTATCAGGATTATCGGAGCGCTTGTCGAGGGACGCATGACGAACAGGGAGGCGGCGGAGAAGCTGGGGCTCTGTCAACGGCAAATCATCAGGATCAAAAAGAGGTTCGTCGTTCAAGGGGCGGCGGGGCTTGTTCACGGCAACCGCGGCAGAACGTCTCGGCGCAGGATCGGAGATGAGGTTCGGGAGTCGGTGCTGAAGGCGTATGAGGAGGTCTATTACGATTTCAACTTCTCTCACTTTGCGGAATGCCTGAACGAACGAGAGGGGATCGGGATCAGTCGTTCGAGTGTCGTCCGCATCCTGAAGGACGAGGGGATCAGGAGCAAGAAGAGTGTGCGGCGACGGCCGAAGCTTCACCGTTCCCGACCGCGGAAGGTGGCCGCGGGGATGTTGTGGCAGACTGACGCCACGTCGTTTGAATGGTTTGGCAGGGGGAACGGGCGTGCGACGTTGCACGCTTATATTGACGATGCGACGGGGATCGTGACTGGCGCCTGTTTCACTGAGAACGAATGTATGGCGGGCTATGTCGCCGCGCTGGGGATGGGGATCGAGGGGTATGGGCTGCCGATGGCGATTTACAGCGACCGGCATACGATTTTCCGCTCTCCAAAGGCACGGGCGCAGGATGATGAGGATCGGATCGAAGGGAATGAAAGAACTGAAGGGAATGAAAGGAAT
>NZ_RAWT01000049.1:0-20038 GCF_003612005.1 Pyramidobacter sp. CG50-2 | reverse complement strand
GGCGAACTGAGAGGCGAAATCAAGACCACCGGAGCGCTCGGCTCCGCCCTCGCCGGCCTGAAACCGATGCAGTACGACCCCGTCGAACCCAGCCAGATCATGGCCGGCTTCGGAGCGTACAGAGGCGAGTACGCGCTGGCCCTCGGCTTCGCGCACTACCTGAAAGAAGACTTCATGGTCCACGCCGGAGTGTCCGTCACGCATCACGGCGAGTCGATGGCCAACGCCGGGCTGACGTGGAAGATCGGGCGCAAGGAAGACAAGGACGCGATCCCGGCGCGCTACCGCTCCGGCCCGATCAGCAGCGTCTACGTGATGCAGAAGGAGAACGCCGAATTGCAGGCCCAGGTGGCCTCGCAGGCGCACGAGATTGCGGAACTGAAAGCTTCGCAGGCCCGCGAACAGGCGGAGATGAAGGAGCGCATGGAGCGTCTGGAACGCCTGCTGCGCGCTTCGGGCAAGCTCAAGTAAACGGAATCCGCCGCCGCGGCGGAGAAGAAACGGGATCGGCAACGCAGGAGGCACGGTAACCGCTGAAGCGGGTTGCCGTGCCTCTTGTACGTGAAGTCGCGGCGCTGTTCGGGGCGAGGGGCCCTGCTATAATGAACGAAAAGCGGCGGAGCGGCGGGAGGAGTGGGAAGATTGAGTTCTGCGTCACGCAGTCTGGGCGTCTTCGCCATGCTCATGGCGGGGCTGTTCTGGGGCGGCAGCGGCACGATTTCGCGCTTCGCGCCGGTGGCGGCCCTCGATCAACCGCTGGCGCTGGCGTGGACGCGGCTGTTTTTCGGCGGCGTCATGCTCTGTGCGGCGGCGTTGGCCGTTCGCCGTCGCGGCGTTTTTTCGACGGCGCGCGCGGCGTTTCTGGCCGGGATCTGTACGGCGATGAACCAAACGGGGTTTTTCATGTCCATGGATGTGCTCGGCGTGGCTCTGGGCACAATGCTGGTGATCGGATCGTCGCTGGTCATGGCCGGCGTTCTCGGCTGTTTCCTCGGCGAGGCGCCGTCGCGGCTCTGGTGGTTCGCGGCGCTGCTGGGCGTTGCCGGCAGCTGTCTGGCGGCTGCGCCCGGTTCGGCGGGCGCTTCTTTTCAGGCGGCGGGATTGTTGTGGGGGCTTCTCGGCGGTCTGGTCTACGCGCTGTTGGGGCTGAATTTGAAGCTGCTGGCGCGGCGTGGGCTTGGCCCGTTGGAGAGCAACGGCGCGGCCCTGCTGTGGGGCGCGGCGCTGATGCTGCCGCTGCTGTGGGGACGCGACATGAGCTGGCTGGCGACGGGGCGCGGTATGGCGAGCGCGCTGGCGCTGGGATTTTTCCCTACGGCGGTGCCGTATTTCTTCTTTGCGTTGGCGTTGGCGCGCATCACCGTGGGACAGTCCTACACGATCGGACTGGTGGAGCCGCTTACGGCGGGGCTGCTGGGACTGTTTTTTCTCGGCGAGACGGCAACGGCCGTGCAGGCGGCCGGCATGGCGCTGGAATTTGCCTGTATGGCGCTGACGGGCTGGGACGCTCTTCATAAAAGTTGACGAAGGGGAGAGGATGAAATGTACGAATCGCTGCTGACCCGTTTCAGCCAGGATCATCCCTGCTGGGACCGCGAGCTGCTGGAACGCGCCGGAGAAGACGCAGCGGGGCTGGACGAACTGACCGCGCGGGGGCTGCTGAAGGAGCGTGGCGGAGTCTACGCGCTGACGGGATCCGGCGCGGAATCGTTCCGCCGGGCCGCGGCGGAGATGTTTCTCGACGAGCGCCCCGGCGGCGAGCCGGAAAACGCGGGACGCTGCCTGCTGACCACGGCGCTGTGGCTGGAACTGGAGCGCGCGAACGTGCAGCGCTGGGGGCTGAAGCGCTACGTCGTCCGTCCCGATTGGCCCGTGCGGCCGGCGCTGCGGCGTGAAGAAGTATGGCGTATCGAGGGCGGAAAACTGCGCTGGCTTTATCCCGACGAACCGCGTTTCAAGGCCATGCTCGCAGCCCATCCTGCCGTGCCGCACCGCCGGCGCCGCGCGGAGATCCCCGACCCGGCCGCCTGGGCGGCGTGGCGGGAACTGCCCGGCGAACGTCTGGGGCTCGATCTGGCGCTGATCGTCAACTACGATTTCGAGAATTACCGCGACTTCAGGGGACATCCGGGCGACGAGCACCGGCTCGTCAACGCCGACCGCTTTTACTTCTCGGCCGCGGCGACGGCGGAAGAACAGCTCGACGCGCTCGGGCGCTTCCACCGCCTGCTCTGGGAGCTGCGGCGGCTGGCGATCCCCGGCTATCTCGACTGCGACGTTCACGAACAGGACAGCGTCAACTGGCTGATCTTCGTCAGCCGCACCCGCGCCGAGGCCGACGCTTCGTTGGCGCGGCTGAAAGCGCTGGGCGACGAGTTGATCCGCCCCGTCAACCCGATGGAGATCTGGACGCTCGCGCTCGAAGATCTGAAAGCTGCGCCCGACCGCTGCGAAGTGATCTGGGACGTGCTGCCCCAAGCCGGCCGCCCCGTTTGCCTGACGCTGTGATGCGGGCATTTTGCCCCTGAACGACGCAAAGCGGGCGGAAGCCGATGAGATTTGGATCATCGGCTTCCGCCCGCTTTCGTTGTTCCACGTGGAACATTGCCCGGCGGATGCGGCGCGGCTTTTTAACGAGCTTTTTTCAGAAGACCGTGGAAATAGTCGACGACGAAGTCGAGGAACATTCGCGTCTGGTCGTTGAGTTTGCCGCGTTCGTCGCAGGTGATGTAGATGTTGCGGCTGCACAGCGGGTCGGAGATGTGCACCAGCCGCGCCTTGTCTGTGGCCAGATGCCCCCACGTGGCTTCCGGCCAGAACGAGATGCCCAGGCCGGCGCTGACGAGGCCGCGGATCGTGCCGGGATTGTCGCTTTCGAATCCCACGTGCGGGACGAAGCCGCACAGCGCGAAAAAGCGGTCGGCGATCTCGCGCATCGGGCTGCGCTTGCCGAGCATGATGAAGTTCTCGTTGCGCAGGTCCTTGAGCCGCACCGACTCTTTCAGCGCCAGATGGGACTGCATGGGGACGGCCAGCAGGATCTCCTCGTTCATGACCACGCGGCTGTTCTCCGGCGCCGCGTCGGGCAGCGCCGTGCGCATGCAGAGGTCGCACTTGGTGGTGCGGGCGTTCTGGATGATCTGGAAGTCGATGAAGGGATGCATGGCCTTGAACTTGAGGAGGATGTCGGGCAGCAGCGACGAGCCGGCCAGCACGTTGAAGACGATGGTCGAGCGCGAATGTCCCGCTACGACCCTGAGCTCCTTGGAGAGATTGTCGAGGATGCTCATCACGGGCTCGAGCTTGCGCTTCAGCGCCAGCCCCGTGTCGTTGAGCTGCACGCGCTTGCCTTTGCGCAGGAACAGCGAGACGCCGAGCTCCTTCTCCAGCGAGAGCACGGCCTTGCTGATCGACGGCTGGGAGATGTACAGTTCCTCGGCGGCCTTCGAGAAGTTTTCGTATTTAGCGACAGTCATAAAGTACCGCAAATGAAAGAGTTCCATAGAAAGCACTCCTTTATAACTGAAATCTATAATATAATTCTACACGAAACTCCGTCAAACGGCAACGGCGCGGGAGGATGCGGAAAAGCGCCGCAGCGCGATGCGAAGAAAAGCAAGAAGAACGCCGTCTGCGGCGAAACTTCAAGGATAAAAAAAGGTCTCGTCTGGAATGCGAATTCCAGACGAGACCTTTTTCGTTTCCCTTCGCGTTTTTGCGGCGGCTCCCGTCCGGCGGCGCGCTCAACCTCGCCCGGCGAGGAAGTCGCGCGCTTCGACCAGGTCGCGGAGCATTTTGTCCCACGGCGAGCCCTCGACGCGGCGCGGGTTGCGCAGCAGGTAGGCGGGGTGGAACAGCGGCCGCAGCGTCATGGTTTGGCCGTTCCACGCAAATTGATGAAAGCGGCCGCGCAGCTCGTTGATGCCGGTCCTGACGCCGAGCAGGGTCTGCGAAGGCACGTTGCCGACGGTAAGCACCAGATGCGGACGGACCGCCTCGAACTGGGCGGTGAGCCACGGCAGGCAGGCGGCGATCTCCGTCCGCAACGGGGTGCGGTTTTTCGGCGGCCGGCATTTGCACACGCTGGTGATGAAGATCTCTTCGCGCTCCCAACCCGCCGCGGCGAGGATTTCGGTGAGCAGACGGCCGGAACGGCCGACGAAGGGGCGGCCGGTGCGCTCCTCTTCGGCGCCGGGCGCTTCGCCGACGATCATGAGGCGGGCGTTTTCGGGCCCTTCGCCGGGCACGTGATAAAAGGCGGAGCCGTCCTCGCGGACGCCGTCGGCCTGTCCCAGCGGACAGCTGCGACATTGGCAGACGCGCTGATGAAGCGCGCTGAGTGCGGACATGCGGATCCCTCCCCGGAAAAGTTCTCGAGGGTATTATACACGAATTATTTGAGCTTGAGCGGCAGCCCGCTGACGCACAGGTAGACCGAGGCGGCCAAGGCGGCGATGCGCTGGTTGAGGCGGCCGACGACGTCGCGGTAGCGCCGCTCGGCGATCCGGTCGGACGGCAGTCCCATGCCCAGCTCGCGGGTGACGACGATCACCTCGCAGGGCGGCCGGCGCAGTTTTCTGACGAACGCTTCGATCTCGGGACAGGTCTCGCCGGTGAAGCGGAAACTGCCGCTCGTCAGGTTGCTCACCCAGGCGCCGAGGTCGTCGACGATGCACACGCCGCCGCGGACCTTGTCGAGCGCCTGGTCGAGATGAACGCCCTCGACGATGGTTTCGCAGCCGTCGTCGAGGCCTTTTTGATAGAGCGCGATGTGCTCCAGCATGTCTTCCTCGGTGGAGGTCTGGGCGGAGACGATCGTTTTCCGCTCCCAGTCCTGCGCCAGTTTCAGCGCGAAAGCGCTGGCGCCGCTGCGCCATCCTCCCGTCACCATGCGGACCTGGACGCCCGAGGGCGACCTCCATTCGCTGTTCATGCGTAACGCCTCCTTCAATCGAAAATTTTTGCCGGCGCGGCGGACGCGCCGCTTCCTCACGCTTCGTCGCGGATCAGCGCCGCCAGCGCCTCGAGATCGAGCGAACGCGGCGTGTCCGCGCCTTCGAGCAGGCTGTCGGCGAGGCGGCGCTTGAGGCGGTGCAGGTCGACGATCTTCTCCTCCACGGTGCGGGCGGCCACGAAGCGATAGACGGCGACCGGGCGCGTCTGGCCGATGCGGTAGGCGCGGTCCGAGGCCTGGTCCTCGACGGCGGGGTTCCACCACGGATCCATGTGGACGACGAAATCGGCGCCGGTCAGGTTCAGCCCCGTGCCGCCGGCGCGCAGGCTGATCAAAAAGCAGTCGCCGCGTCCGGCCTGGAACGCGCGCACCAGTTCGGCGCGTCTGCCCGGCGGCGTGGCGCCGTCCAGATAGAGACAGGGCACGCCCCGTTCCGCGAGCGCCCGTTCGATCAGGCGCAGATAGTCGGTGAACTGACTGAAGATCAGGGCGCGATGCCCGCTTTCGCGCAGTTCGGCAACAAGTTCGAGCAGCGCTTCGAGCTTGGAAGAGGGGATCGCCGCGCCCACACTTTCCGACACGAGCTTGACGGCGCAGCAGCAGCGGCGGAGCTTCATCAGCTGGGCGAAGATGGCGAAGCGCTTGTCCGCCTCCGGAGAGTTTCCGGCGGCGTCGATGGCCTCGACGGCGGACTGGCGCAGCGCTTCGTAGAACGCCGATTCCTGCGGGCTCAGTTCGATGCGGCGCGTCACTTCGGTGCGCTCGGGCAGGTCGTCGAGCACCTGCTCCTTGACGCGGCGCAGCAGGAACGGCGCGATCACCCGGCGCAGACGGGCCCGCGCGCCGTCGTCGCCCGCGGCGATGGGCGAAGCGAAACGCCGGTTGAAGCGCTCCAGCGAGCCGAGCAGGCCGGGGTTGAGGAAGCGGAACAGGTTCCACAGCTCGCTGAGGCGGTTTTCGACCGGCGTGCCGGTCATGATCATGCGGAAGTCGCCCTGCAGCCCCATGACGGCGGCGGAACGCTTGGTGGACATGTTCTTGACCGCCTGCGCCTCGTCGAGCACGACCGTGTGCCACCGTTTCTGCGCGAACGACTCCGCGTCGCTCTGCAGCAGGCCGTAAGACGCCAGCACGACGTCGAAGGGCTTGAGCGCGGCGAGCGCCTTTTCGCGCCCGGCGCTGCGGTAATCGACGACGTTCAGCGTCGGCGCGAAGCGCGCCGCCTCCTCGAGCCAGTTGCCGCAGACCGACGTGGGCGCGGCCACGAGCGCCGGGCCGCCCTCGGCGCGGTACAGCAGCAGCGCCAGCGTCTGCACGGTTTTGCCCAACCCCATGTCGTCGGCCAGACAGGCGCCCGCGCCCCAGTGAGCGAGGCGCGCCAGCCAGCGGAATCCTTCCAGCTGGTAGGGGCGCAGCTGCGCGCGCAGCGCGCGCGGCGCTTCGGGCGCGAGATCCCTCGCTTCGTCGAAGCGCTCGCACAGCTCGCGCCATTTTTTGTCGGCGGCCAAAGCGCCTTCGTCGAACAGCTCCGCCACGGCCGCGGCGGCCGGCGCCGGCACGCGCAGTTCCGGCCCCTTGGCGTCGGTCAGGGAGTCGAGCGTTTCCAGGCGGCGCTGGAATTCCCGCGTCAGCGCCGCGAACTGCCCCGCGCCGACGGGGACGAAGCGGCCTTTGCGCTGCCGCAGCAGATCCATGAGCTGGCGCAGTGACAGCGTCAGTTCGCGGTCGACGGCGACGGTGCCGGAGAGCGCGAACCAGTCGGTGCCGACGCTTTGGATCGCGCCGAGCATGGCGCTTCCGTCCAGCTCGCGGCGCACGGTCATGGCGCCGCCGCGCGGCCATTCGACGGTCACGTCGGGGATTTTTTGCAGCTGCAAAAGCAGTTCGAGGCACGCGTCGGGAGCGGCGAGCTGCGCGCGCCCGTCGTCGGGATCGCCGTTTTCGGCCAGCGCCGGGCAGGCGGCGAAAAGTTCCTTCGTCTTCCGCGCTTCGGCGGCGAGGTCGCGTTTGACCTGCACGCGCCGCTCGTTCCCCGCGTCGTCCTTTTTCAGGCCGAACAGCGTCGGCGCGCCGCCGCCGGGGCGGCAGGAAAGCCCCTCGCCGCCGAATGGGCGCACCACGATCTCCGCGTTGAGGCCGTCGCCGCAGGGCGAGAGCTGAACGTGCAGGCGCGCGTCGGCTTCTTCGACGGGGACGCTCTGCGGCGCGCCCTCCAGTTCGGACTGCACGGTCACGTTCGCGGCCAGCCGGGACAGGATCTTCAGCGTGCGGGCGCGCGCTTCCTCGGGAACGAGCGCGCCCTCGCCGCCGAGAATGGCGAGGATGTTGAGATGCACCGGCGAAAAACGGGTGACGCGCAGCCGCGACGGCGACTCTTCGCTGAGCGCGTATTCGCGTCCCCGCGGGTTGGCGGGCGTCATGAGGATGCGGCAGCCGGACGGGACGGCGGTCACTTCCAGCTGCGGCTCGATTTTGACCACTTCGAGCGGCGAAAAGTCGTCGGCGCGGACGAGGTTGGGCAGCCCGGCGAGGATGTGCAGCGCCTGCATTCCGTCCAGCCACAGCTCCGACTTGCCGTAAGAGCCGCGATCGTACACGGCGTCGGCGACGCGGCGTTCCTGCTCGCTCAGGTTGGGGATGCGTTCCAGCCCGTTGGCGATGGAGCTAAGGGCGATCTCGCGCCCCTTGCTCCATTTCCCCGAGGCCTGCAGCGTCTGTTCGAGCGGGCGCACGGCGACGAGCGGTTCGTCCTCCTCCAGCCACGCCGGTCTGGCGATCTCGACGAGCCAGAGGAGGCGGCGTTCGCCTTTCTTCCGGACTCCGCCGGCGTCGCCGGCGAGCGATTCCAGTGCGTCGAGGGCGCACTCCCACGGCGGACGCGGGCTGAACAGGTCGCGAAGCGGGTGCCAGCCGTCGTCCTGTCGGCTTGCCAGCGCTTCGCCGGCGGCTTCCAGCTCGCTGGCGACGAACGACATGCCGAGGCTGTTCAGGTGGAACGCCGCGATGCGGTAGAACGCCCGCCACGTTCTGGCCAGCCGGGGCGCGATCCAGCGCGCCGCCAGCAGCAGATGGCACAGGTCGGCCGCGCCGAGCCCGAGGGAGTCCATCAGCTTCGTGAACCGCTCGTCGAGCGCTTTCTCGTCCTGGCGGGGCGGGGCGCACAGCATGGAGCGAACGGCCCTGTCGAGCGTCTTGACCAAATCGTCTTCGGCGAACAGCGCCGCCTGATTGGCGGAACTTCCTTTGGCGAGGACGCCGAGCGCGTCGTAAAGGCGCCCGCCGCGCGCCCATTCGGTGCGGTTGCTTTCCTTGTGCGCGGCGGCGGCGATCTTGTCGGGCGTTTCGCGCAGCGCCGCCAGCACCGGGATGTAAAACGGATCCCAAAGGTTGACGGGCGGCGGAGCCTTGCCGGCGCGGCGTTTGGGACGACGCGCCAGGCGCGCGTAGCTTTTGCGCGCCGCTTCGAGGTCGCCGCGCACCAGAGCGTCGACCGCCTGCAGGCGGTCGCGACCGGCGTCGTCGAGCTTGGGCAGCAGCTCCATCGCCTTCGCGAAGAGCCCGGCATGGCAGTACTGGTCGGCCAGCAGGGCCGCCAGCTCCGGAAAGTCGCCGGACCGGCAGAGTTCTTCTTCGGCGTCGGTCGCAAAGGCGCGCAGTTCCGGGCTCATTCTCGTCAGATGCAGCGTTTCGAGGAAAAAGGGGCGCATGACTTTCGGCAGGGCGCGAAACATCTCGCGGTCGAAGGGGTTGTTCAGCACCGTGGCGGCAAAAACGCTCAGGCATTGCTCTTCGGTGGCTTCCCCGCCGGCGAAGTCGAGCGCTCCCAGCTGGATGAAACTTTCGGAGTCGCCCAGATAAAAATATTTGCGCAGGAAGTACACGGCGCGCCAGAGCTCTCTGAACACCCGATAGCCGCCGCCGAATTCGGCGCGCAGCGAGGGCAGATGCAGTTTGCTCTCCACGGCTTCGCAATACAGCGCGAAGGAGTTCTCGCGCACCGTTTCGCGGGCGACCAGCTCGCGGATGGGCAGAACGACGGACCAGCCTTCGCCCTCGGCTCCCCGCTCGCGCCCGGCCAGCCCGAGCCGTTTCCAGCGCTGCAGCGCCGCCGCGTCGAAACCGGGAAGAGTCGGCGAGATGCGGGCCGCTTTTCGGGAATGGAGCATCGTCTCGTACGCGCCCGCCGCGACGGGGCCGACCGCCGCCGCCAGGATCCGCAAGGCGTGCTTCTCGTCGCCGTCCGTCTTGCGGTAGAGAGAAAGCAAATTTTCCCGTTCGAAATCAAGCTGCACTGCGCGTCACCTGCCTTTTTCATCTGTCGTTATTATAGCCTTTCCGCGCGGAGTAGGGAATTCACCGGGGGGCGAACTGGTATTTTCGACAATGCCAAACGGAATGGGCGGCGCTAGACTGAAGCCAACGAAATCGGAACGGACAGATCATTCGACGAGGTGACTCACATGAGGAAAAAAACCGGCGCTCTGGCTTTGGGCGGCTGCCTGCTTCTGCTCGGCGTCCCCGCCATGGCCGGCGAAAAACTGACGCTGGCGCAGTGCGTCGAAAAGGCGCTGGCCTCCCATCCCAGCCTGACGGCCGCCGAAGGGACGGCGGAATCGCGCCATGCCGCCGCCTCGCTCTCCGCATCCGGCAGCCGGCTGAAAGCCAGCGCGACGGGTTCTTACGCGCGCAACGGTTCCACCAAGGGAGCGAACAGCGGCGGCAGCGACGGCGACTGGAGCACCGGCGTTTCGCTCTCGCAGACGGTGTACGACTGGGGCAAGACGAAGGCGTCCGTGAAAAGCGCCAAGCTCGGCGAAAAAGCCGCGCGGGAAACGCTGGAACGCACCCGCGAGAGCGTGGTCGCCGACGTGCGCGACGCCTATTACAGCCTGAACAAGGCCGTGCGCGACACGGCGGTGCAAAACGAACAGGTGAAAAATTACCAGCAACGCCTCGACTGGGCCAAGTCCTATTACGCGGCCGGCGCCAAGGCCAAAATCGAAGTCACCAAGGCCGAGACCGACCTGGCCAACGCCAAACTCTCGCTGATTAAGGCCGAGTCCGCGGCGGAGCAGTACAAGGCCCGGCTCGCCTCGGCGATGGGAGCGCCCGAACTGGAAATCGACGGCGTCGCCGACGAACTGGAATACGAACGATGGGACATCGCCCTCGGCGACGCGCTGAAGCGCGCGGCCGCGAACCGCGCCGACCTGGCCGCTCAGAACCTGCTGGTGGACAAGGCGAAGACCGACGTGACCGCGGCGAAGCTGAACAACGCCCCCGATCTGACCGCCAGCGCCGGCTACAGCTTCGGCGGCTCGGGATTTTACGACGACGACCAGTGGAACGCCAGGCTCAGCCTGTCGATCCCGATCGGCGACGGCGGCGAGACGAAAGCGCGCGTGGCCGGCGCCACAGCCGATCTGAAAGTGGCGCGGGCCAACCGCGACAAGCTGGCGCAGGACGTCGTGCTCGACGTGCGCCAGGCCTGGCAGAGCCTTCGGGAAAGCGCCGCTTCCATCGACGCCGCCCGCGCGGCGGAGCGGCAGGCCCGCGAAAATCTCGATCTGGCGCTGAGCCGCTACCGGGCCGGCGTGGGCGACAGCCTGGAGATTTCCGACGCCGTCGACGCCTACGCGCAATCGCAGACGACGCTGATCGCGAGCCTTTACAATCACAAGGAGGCGCGGCTCAGCCTCGAGAAAGCCATGGGGGAGGTTTCCGGATCATGAAACTGAAAAGGATCGTCACGCTTCTTGCCGTCGTCGCGCTCAGCTGCGGCGGCGTGTACTGGTACAGCGAACGGCGCGCCGCCAGCGCCGACGTGAGCTACCGCACGGCCGTCGCCGCCCGCGGTTCGCTGCGCAGCGTCATCCAGGCCACCGGCACCCTGAGCGCCGAGGAGACCGTCGACGTCGGCACGCAAATCAGCGGCACCATCAACGACATCTACGTCGACTACAACGACAAGGTCGCGCAGGGACAGCTCATCGCCGTGATGGACAACCGCACCCAGCAGGCCGAAGTCGACATGGCCAGGGCCAACGTCCTCTCCGCCAAGGCGGACCTGGCCAAGGCGAAGGCCACGCTGCTCAAGGCCGACCGCGACCTGAAGCGCACCCGCGAGCTGATCAAAAAGGACCTGATCGCCCGCAGCGAACTCGACGCCGACGTGGCTTCCCAGGCGACCGCCAACGCCGACGTGATGGCCGCGCAGGCCAAAGTGACCCAGTACGAGGCCACGCTGCGCAAGGCCGAGATCAGCCTCGGCTACACGAAAATCTATTCGCCCGTCGACGGCGTCGTCGTCGCCAAGAACGTGGAGAAGGGACAGACCGTGGCCGCCAGCTATCAGACGCCCAGCATCGCCGAGATCGCCCGCGACCTCAAGCAGATGCAGGTCGAAGTCAACGTCGACGAGGCCGACATCGGCAGCGTCAAGGTCGGTCAGGACGCCGAGTTCACCGTCGACGCCTACGCCGACGCCACGTTCTCCGGCAAGGTCACGCAGGTGCGCATCTCGCCCAGCACCAGCGACAACGTCGTCAGCTACACGGTGATCGTCAAAGTCGCCAACGACGAAGAAAAACTGATGCCCGGCATGACGGCCAACGTCTCGCTGGTCGTCGCCGAGAAGAAGGACGTCCTGCTCGTGCCCAACGCGGCGCTGCGCTTCCGCCCCGTCGCCAGCACCGCGGTGACCATGGGGCCGCCTTCCCGCCGCGGCGCCGTGGCCGCGGTGGAGACGCCCGGTGTGTACGTGCTGATCGACAAAAAGCCCGCCAAGGTCGAAGTGGAAAAGGGCATCAGCGACGGCGACCGCACCGAGATCCTCTCCGGCCTCGAGGAAGGCGCGAGGGTGCTGGTCGGCTTCAACCTGCAAGCGGAAAAGAAGAAATAAGATGCCGCTCGTCGAGCTGAGAAACGTCAAAAAAAGCTTCCGCCTCGGCGGCGGGCAGGTGGAGATCCTCCACGGCATCGATCTCGTCGTGGAAAAGGGCGAATTCGTCGCCATGATGGGGCCGTCGGGGTCGGGCAAGTCGACGACCATGAACATCCTCGGCTGCCTCGACAAGCCCACGTCCGGCCAATATTTCCTCGACGGCCGCGACATCTCGGAACTGAACCGCGACGAGCTCGCGGCGATCCGCAACAGCACCATCGGTTTCGTGTTCCAGGGCTTCAACCTGCTGCAGCGCACCAGCGCCGTCGAAAACGTCGAGCTGCCCATGCTCTACGCCGGCGTCCATGCCAGGGAGCGCCGCGAGCGCGCCGTGGAAGCCCTGGCGCGCATGGGGCTGGGCGAGCGCCTGTATCACGAGCCGAGCCAGCTTTCCGGCGGCCAGCAGCAGCGCGTCGCCATCGCCCGCGGCATCGTCAACCACGCCCCGATCCTGATGGCCGACGAACCGACGGGCAACCTCGACTCCAAGACCAGCGACGAGATCATGCGCCTGTTCCAGCGGCTCAACCGCGAAGAAGGCATCACCATCATCCTCGTCACCCACGAACCGGACGTGGCGGCCTTCGCCGGGCGCGAGCTGCTCTTCCGCGACGGCGTGATCCTCGAAGACCGGCTTAACGAACATCGGCGCACTTAAAAGGAGTGAACGTTCATGATTTCCCTCGTGGAGATTTTTCGTACCGCGCTGCGCGCCCTGCGGCGCAACAAGACCCGTTCGTTCCTGACGACGCTGGGCATCATCATCGGCGTCGGCGCCGTGATCGCCGCCTTCGCCGTCGGCGCGGGAGCCAACAAGGTGATCGACGAGGAGATCGCCTCCTTCGGCACCAACTCCGTCACCGTCATGCGCGAGCGCAACGCCCAATCCACCGGCGACACCGCCAAGTACCTGACCGAAGGCGACGCCGAGGCGATCGCCGCCAACGTCTCCGGCGTCGCGGCCGTGGCGCCCGTCGTGAACGCCAGCGCGCAGGTCGTCTACGGCAACACGAACTGGTCCACGGCAGTCTACGGCAGCACCCCGTCGTACGGCGACGTGCAGGGGTACGCGATCGCGCAGGGACGCAACATCAGCGAATCGGACCAGCGCCAGGGCAACAAGGTGGCCGTGATCGGCAGCACCGTGGCGCAGAAGCTTTTTCCCCACGAAGACCCGGTCGGCAAGTCGATCCGCATCGCCAAAGTGCCCTTTGCCGTCGTCGGCGTGTTCGCCGCGAAAGGACAATCCACCGGCGGCTTCATGGATCAGGACGACTTGATCCTCGTGCCGCTGAAAACGGCGCAGAGCCGCCTCGTCAAGTGGGACAACACGCCCGGCCGCGTCGGCACCATCCAGGTCAAGGGCGTGTCCATGGAATCGCTTTCGTACATCACCAGCGAGATCACGATGTTGATGCGCGAGCGCCACAAGATCCGCGGCGGCCAGGCCGACGACTTCGCGGTGCGCAGCCTTTCGCAGATGCTCGAAGCGCGCCGCAGGACCACCAGCGTCACCTCCATGCTGCTGGCTTCCATCGCCGTCATCTCGCTCGTCGTCGGCGGCATCGGCATCATGAACATCATGCTCGTCTCGGTCACGGAACGCACGCGCGAGATCGGCATCCGCATGGCCGTAGGCGCCAAGAGCGTCAACATCCGCCTGCAGTTTTTGATCGAGTCGGTGACGCTGTCGGTGATCGGCGGCATCCTCGGCATCTGCCTGGGCGTCGGCGCGGGGTATGCTCTGGCCTCGGTCACGCAGGCGCCGCCGGTGTTCACGTTCGGTTCCATCGCGTTGGCTTTCGTGTTTTCCGCGGCGGTCGGCATCGGCTTCGGCTATTACCCCGCGGCCAAGGCCTCGCTGCTCGATCCCATCGACGCGCTGAAATACGAATGAGGCGCGAAGATCAGCGGCGTTTTTGCGTAAACTCCGCTTTTTCATATACACTCCGCAGAGTAAATCCTTTAAAGGAGGTATTCACATGAAATTCACCGGCAGAAAATATGCTCGTCTGGCGCTGTCGGCGCTGGCGGTCCTGACGTTGGCGGGCGCGGCCTGCGCGCGCCCGGGGCCGGGATTCCACGGCGGGCCGCCGCCGTCTTTCGGACGCGGTCCGGGCTTCCATCACGCGCCGCCCCCGCCTCGCCGTGATTGGCGTCCCGCCCCTCCGCCTTTCCGTCCCGGACCGGGCGGTCCAGGCTTTCGCCCTGCTCCCCCGCCTCTGCCGCGGCGTGACTGGCGTCCTGCCCCCCCCCCGCCCTTTCACCCCGGCTTCCGCCCAGCCCCACCGCCCCCGCCTCGCCGCGATTGGCGCCCCGGGCCGCCGCCTCCGCCCTACTGGGGACGGAGGATGCCGCCCCCGCCGCCGGCCTGGCACCGTCCGCCGCCTCCGCGGTATTGGCGGCATCGCCGCGACCGGGACGATTTTCTCTTCCTGTTCCCGTTCCTCTTCGCCATCGCCGCCGGCAGCGATTAGCAGTCCTAAAACCGCATAACGTCACGCCCCCGGACCGTTTCGATCGGTCCGGGGGCGTGACGTTTGTTGTCTGTCTTGTGCTCTTTTTAAAGAAGGATTATGTTCGTTAAGGCGGCTTTATTCATACCGCTGAGCGCGACTGTGGTTGGGGATTTACTCGTTGCCTGTTCCCTCCTTTTCCTGAGTGAATATTCGGCGCTGAGAGGTTTTCATTTCATTCTGAATGCGATGCCTGTCAAAAATCATGTCAGGATGAAACGGCACGATGAAGGGACGAATTGCTTTTTCCTGAATGGAAGTCTATAATCATTATTGTAGTTATAACGGTTACGATATGACTTTGAGGTGAAATATATGATTAAACGGGATTTTTATTTGAACAAAATCGTTCGCGCCATGTGGAACGGAGAGATCAAGGTCATCACGGGACTCCGCCGCTGCGGGAAATCGGTGCTGCTGTTCGAGCTGTTTTACGATTATCTGCTCAGTCAGGGCGTGAAGGACGAACAGATCGTCAGGATCGCGCTCGATCAGCGAAGGTTCTATCGATACCGCAATCCGATCGTCCTGTGCGAGTCTGTCGAGTCGCTGATCCAGAAAGAGTCGAAAAAGCGGTTTTATCTTTTGCTCGACGAAGTTCAGATGACTTCGACGGCGCTCGACGGCGAAAGTGGCGGTATCTCTGTGACTGTCTACGACATGCTGAACGAGCTGAAAGCGTACAAAAATCTTGACGTGTACGTGACGGGGAGCAATTCCAGAGGGCTGTCCAGCGACATCGCGACGGAATTTCGCGGGCGGGCGACGCAGATCCGCGTTTATCCGCTGTCGTTTGCGGAATTATACTCGCATGTCGGCGGCGACGAGCGCGCGGCGCTTGACCGGTACATGCTTTATGGCGGGATGCCGCGCCTGCTTTCTCTCGATGATGAGAAAGACAAGAAAGATTATCTCATGTCTCTTTATAACGAGCTGTATCTGAAAGACATCGCTGAGCGCAACGGCGTTGAGCGGGAGGACCTGATGAACGGCATCCTTGATTATCTCGCCTCGCAGATCGGCTCGCTGACGAATCCGACAGCCGTCGCAAACGCTCTGACGAGCATGAGACGGGAAAAGGTGAATCCTTCGCTTGTGTCGAATTATATCCAGTATTCCCTTGATTCATTCCTGATCAGCGAGGCGAAGCGGTTTGACGTGAAGGGCAAATCGTATTTCAAGTACCCCAACAAATATTACTATACCGACCTCGGCCTGCGCAACGCGCGGCTGAATTACCGGCAGTTCGACCCGGGACACATCATGGAGAACGTGATTTACAATGAGCTTGTCCGCCGAGGTTATTCCGTCGATGTCGGCGTAGTCAGCGACCGCGCTGGCGGAGGCAACGTGCGGAAAGAGATCGATTTCGTCGTCAACGATACGAACAGAAGGATCTATATCCAGTCGGCGCTGAGAATGGGCATGGAGAGCAAAACTTCGTCTGAGCTCGCTTCGCTGTGGCTGACGAACGATTTTTTCAAAAAGATCGTGATTCGCATGGACTTGTTGCACAGCTACTATGACGAAAACGGGATTTTCCACTGCGCGCTTGGCGATTTTCTGCTGAATCGCGTCGAACTGTTCTGACAGCCGGGAAGGAATGGGAGATCCATGGTAAAACCGTAATAAGGAAAAAGACGTCGCGGTGCGCGTCGCCACGACGACGGACGGCGAAACATTTGTCACCGAAGGGGCAGGCGAATACGCGCACGACGATGAAGCGCGCTGCGTCGCCTGCACCGGAAGGAGCGAGGGCGGCGGGATTGCCGGGAGCGTCCTGTATATCGGGCGCGAAAAGCTGCCGTTGTACCGCGACGGCGAAAGTCCGCTTCGCCATCGCCGCCGGCTGGCGGCCCTAAAACCGCATAACGTCGCGCCCCCGGACCGTTCGATCGGTCCGGGGGCGCGACGTTTGCCGCCGGCCCTTCGAAAAGGCGCGTGCGCCCTGCGGACGGCGGCGGGGGCGGTCCATCATGTTTCCTCACTGAAATATCGCGCGACAAACCTCTGGGAAATTCCGCGGCGCGGGCCGGGCGGAGATCCGATGTTTTTCATGAAGTTTTCTGTCTTTAACGATGTTTTTCGGTAAATAAATTCTGAAAATGATTGTTGATTTTGACCGTTTCCATCGGCATCCGCCGGCCCCGGCGCGGCAGCCGCCGACCGCCGCGGGAACCGCGGCGGCGCTGACCGCTGCGGAGGGGAGACCGATACATACAGTAAGTAATCTTTACGCGGGGGGGTACGATATGATTGTGAACGTTCTCAGAGTAGCTTATTGTATGCTACCACAAGCGCCGCGCCGGACGGAGCGCTGAAAAAGCGGAACGGCGCGGCGCATATTTCGGGGAGGTCATGAAGATGAAAGTGAAAGTTACGGGACGGCGGAAGCCGCCTTTCGGACGAAAAGCGGCGGCCCTGCTTCTGGCGCTGGCGCTGGGAGGAACGACGGGAGCGGGGAGCGCTCTTGGTGTCGACGTTACCGGGGATCATCTGAGGATTGGCTCGGGCGCCGTGTTGGGAAGTGTGTCAGAGTCTGTGATAGGAACTTCCGCCAAGGCGCTTGGCCATCATTCCGTGGCGATAGGGTACGAGGCTTGGGCGACCGACGACGAAAGTTACGCGATAGGGTGTAATGCGAAAGCCACGGGTGGTGTATCTTTCGCGATCGGAAGTAACGCAAAAGCGAAAGGTATGCGTTCCACTGCACTGGGCTTTCATGCAGAAACAGATGGGCAAGACTCGCTGGCGCTGATGGGAACGACATCCACAGCCGCCACACATGGCATTGCCATCGGCGGTCAGGTAACTGTTGCCGACGGCGTCGCCCTTGGCAGCTACTCGAAAGCTGATACAAAGGCGGGGCAGCTCGGATATCTGGGCAACTCTTCAGACGGTCGAGAATGGAGAGCCACGCGCGCGGCTCTTTCCGTGGGCGACACCAGCTCTTCGACCCCTGCCAGTATGCGCGTCACCCGTCAGATCACCGGCCTGACCGGCACCAAAGTCACCTACGGCATCGACAAGACCAAACTCGTGCAGAACATCATCGGCAGCGTGATCAATCAGATCAACAACGGCTCCACCCCGATCACCAACGTGCAGGCCAAGTTCAAGATCGCCGACGCCGGGACGGGAACGAAAACCATCACCGCGGACAAGACCGGCACGGAAACCATCAAGTTCGAAGGCGACGGCACCTACATCACCTCCGCGATGACCGCGAACGACGTCAAGTACAGCCTCGACACCGCGGCGCTGAACAACGCCATCGGCGGAGCGGCCAACTGGACCGTCAAAGACAACGAGAGCCCGACGCCCGGCAGCAAACAGATCAACGCCGCCACGCCGCTGGTCGTGAAAGGCGAAAACGGCGTGACCACCAAAGTTGACACGGGCGGTCTCACCATCGGCCTGAACGGCGCGAATCTGAGCAGCACCATCAACAACAGCTCCACCGTGATTAATAACGTCGAAGCCAAGTTCAAGATCGCCGACACCGGGACGGGAACGAAAACCATTACCGCCGACAAAACGGGAACGGAAATCATCACATTCGCCGGCGACGGCAACATCATCGAATCCGAAGTCGACACGAGCGGTGTGAAGTACAAAGTCAACACCGCCAACCTGAACACCGCCATCGACAACCAGATCGCCAACAACCCCACCGTCACCGGACACACCACTGACATCAACGCCCTCAAAGGCGGCTTCACCGTCAGCAACGCCGCCGGCACCAAACAGACCATCACCCTCGGTGGCGCGACCAAGAAGAACATCCAGTTCGTAGGCGAAGCCAACAAAATCCTCGTCGAAGTGGCGAGCGCCGCCGACGGCGCCACCGTCACCGTGAAGACCGACCCGAACCTCGGAACTCACCTCAACATCGCCAACAACGGTGCCATCACCAGTCTGAACACCACGGTAAACGGGCACACCACCGACATCACCGCCCTGAAAGCCGGTTTCAACGTCAAATCCGGTAGCAGCGTAGGCCCGATCGTGGCCGGCGACACCCTGGAGTTCGCGGGCGTCAACTACGTCCAGACCGCCTACGACGCCGCCGCCAAGAAACTGACCGTCGGCCTCGACACAACAGCGCTGAACAGCCAGATCAACAATCAGGTGAACAGCAACACTACGGTCGTTCAGCACGGCACCGACATCACCGCACTGAAAGCCGGTTTTGACCTGAAAGCCGGCAGCACGACGAACAACGTGCAGCTGGGCGGAACTCCGGTTCCGACCGTGGAATTCGCGACGACCGACGACACCATGACCGTCGGCCTGACCGGCACCAAAGTCACCTACGGCATCGACACGGCCAAACTCGCCCAGAACATCACCGGCAGCGTGATCACCAACATCAACAACGCGACCACGACCCCGATCACCAACATCAGCGCCAAATTCGGCGTGACTGCGGAAACGGGAACGAAGAAGACCGTAACGCTGGCCAAGGACACCGAACCGACCGTCAAATTCGAAGGCGACGGCACCTACATCAAGTCCGCCATGACCACCGACGGCGTGAAGTACAGCCTCGACACCGCGGCCCTGACCGGCGCCATCGGCGGAACGGCGAACTGGACGATCAAGGACGCGGAAGCCGTACCGGGCAGCAAGTTGATCAACAGCGCCACTCCGCTGGTGGTCACAGGCGCCGGCGGCGTCACCACGAAAGTCGACGCGGGCGGCCTCACCATCGGCCTGGACGGTTCGACACTGAGCAATACCATCAACAACAGCTTCACCGTGATTAATAACGTCGAAGCGAAATTCAAGATCGCCGACGCCGGGACCGGAACGAAAACCATCACCGCGGACAAGACCGGAACGGAAATCATCACGTTCGCCGGCGACGGCAACATTATCGAATCCGAAGTCGGCACGAGCGGCGTGAAGTACAAAGTCAACGCCGCCAACCTGAACACCGCCATCAACAACCAGATCGCCAACAACACCACCGTGCAGAACCTCGCCGGTGGCTTCACCGTCAGCAACGAAGCCGGAACGAAACAGGACATCACCCTCGGCGGCGCGACCAAGAAGAACATCAAGTTCGCAGGCGAAGCGAACATGATCGACGTGACCGTGACAGCCGACGGAAGCGACGGCGCGAAAGTGACCGTATCTGCCAACCCCAACCTCGGTCAAAACATCGACATCAGCAACAACAGCGCCATCACCACCATCACCGGCACCCTGTCCGGCGGATTGAACTTCGCCGGCAACGACGGCGCCGTCAACCGCACCCTCGGCCAGACCCTGAACCTCAAAGGCGGACTGGCAAGCGTGACGAGTGGCGCATCCGGCAAGAACCTCGGCGTGAAAAAGAACGCCGCCGGCGACGGCTTCGACCTCGTCATGAGCGAGCCCCCCGAGTTCGCCAGCGTCACAGTCAAAAGTGGCACGAACGAAATCAAACTCAACGGCGCGACAGGCACCATCGCCGGTTTGAGCAACACCACCCTCGACACCGGCTGGGGAACCGGCATACGAGCCGGACAAGCCGCCACCGAAGGCCAGCTGAAAGCCGCCACCCTCGCCGCGGGACAGAACGCCACCTACACCATCGGCGCCGACCCCCACGGAAGCGCCCCCGGCATCCTCCTCGAC